>CADCQH010000156.1 GCA_902803605.1 uncultured Bacteroidales bacterium
GACAACAACTTCAACTGTAATGGTGTCATCAATCCTGATCGTGAGCCTAACCCTCATGCTTACGAGATTCAGTACTACTACCAGAACATTTGGGCAACACTTGTTGATGCTAAGGCTGGGAAAGTGGAAATCTACAACGAAAACTTCTTCCGTCCACTCGACTACGCAAAACTGAGTTATGAAATTGTTGTTGATGGCAAGAAGGTTGCTGAGGCACAAGACGCATCATTCCCAGTCATTGCTCCACAGCAAAAAGCGACCATTGACATTGCTGCTATCAAGAATGCCTTCACCAATGAAGAGTACAAAGGCAAGGAAATCCTCGTGAACTTCGAGTTCAAGCAGAATACGAATGACCCACTCTTGAAGGCTGGCACCGTCATCGCTCATCAGCAGTTCGAACTGACTCCTTACACCTTCCCAACGATTGAAGCTATCACAGCACAACCTATGAGCGACAAGAACGCCAAGACTGCTCCCGCAGGTGTGACGCTCGATGACCGTGCCATTTTTGCCGTGCTTTCTGCCAATGGCGTGAAGGTGACCTTCAACAAGCGCACGGGCTATGTGGCATACATTGATGTGGATGGCACTCCGATGATGACAGACGATGCAGAACTTATGCCAGACTTCTGGCGCGCTGCCACCGACAACGATTTCGGAGCAGGTATGCAGAACCGTCTCGCCGCCTGGCAGCACCCACGCCTTGAGAGGAAGGGCTTCAACATCCAGCAGGATGGTGCCAACTATGTAGTGACTGCGGAGTACAACATACAGGCGGTGGAGGCAAGCGTGAAACTCACCTACACCATGACCCCCGCAGGTCAGCTTGTCGTGAAGCAAAACCTCACCACCAATCCTGATGCAAAGAATATGCCTCAGTTGCTGCGCTATGGAATGCAGATGCAGATGCCCAAAGAGTTCTCACAGATTGAGTACTATGGCAAAGGCCCTCACGAGAACTACATTGACCGTGCCAACAGCCAGAATCTCGGTCTTTGGAAGCAAACCGTGGCAGAGCAGTTCTGGGGCTACGTCCGTCCGCAGGAGACCGGCACCAAGACCCAGGTGCGCTACTGGAACATCACCAACAGGGCAGGCAAGGGTCTGCGCTTCGAAGGCATCCAGCCTCTTGAGATGCAGGCGCTCAACTACACCGAGGATGACCTCCAGCCCGCTCGCAACAAGGCACAGTGGCATAGCGGCGACCTCGTCGAACGTCCATTCACCGATCTTCACATTGCGCTTCGCAGCATGGGTGTCGGATGTGTGAACTCATGGGGTGCTTGGCCTCGTCAGGAGTACCAGATGCCATACAAGGACTACACATACACATATATCATCTCGCCAATTCGATAACAGTTCCATGCCAGAAGAGAGGGTGTGTCAAACTGAACTGACACACCCTCTCTTCTATACTCAGGTATTCATGGGGTAAAATCCCAGATATTTTTGTGTAACAATCTTAGTATATATCTCGCCCCAATTTAGTATACGTATCCATTTCTATTTGATGTCAAGTTTCTTGGCTATATTCTTGGGAATGGCATCCTTGTGGACGAGAATGTTCATGGTTTTGTAAGCAACGAATGCCTTTGAGGCATACCACACACCATTGTACTTGTAGTCAGTGCCCCAAGAGTTCTTCACCATGAAGTATTCCTTACCGTTCTGATCCTTGGCGAGACCGTAGATGAGCATGCCGTGATCATCAGTAGTTTCCCAATTGTCGTATGCCTCTTGACGCATCTCCTGGGTTATGGCGATTTCTGGCCAGGGACGGGCTGTGTAGGCGGCACGATTGTTGACACCTGAGTGACCGAACCAGCGGATATAGTCGCTGCCGTCAGTTTCTTTCGCCTTCTGAAGGTCAGGACACACGGCGATGCCCTCACGTGAGAATCCGTTTTCGCTGACATCGGCTCCCCATGCGAACGTGTAACCATTCCGCACGGCATTCTCAATCACCTCCATGAACTCGTCAAGGGGCAGGTTGTAGGATAGTCCCCAACGCCAGTTGTCTTGCACCTCGATGACGAATTGCTCGTAGAAAGGATGGTGGGAGAAGGAGGTGAGGCTGATGTAGTCGTCTATGTTCAGCCCAGTCGATGCCATGAAGGACTGGGGCGTATAGGTCTTGCCCTTGTAGGTGAACTCCGTGGGGACTTCGCCCAGATAGGTGTCGAGCGTCGCTTTGATGGGCTGGAACCAGATGGGGGAGAGTTTCTTCTGATTGCCATCGGCCACAGCCTTCACCATGGGGGTGAGGATAGAGAAGAACTCAGAGAAGTTGGGCAGCGAATCACCCTGAAGCGTACCAGGCTCAGGCATTGCCGACTGAGGGATCATTCCGTAGTGTTTCATGCAATAGACGCAGTCATAGAACGAGCCTCCTTGACTGAAGTCCATGTCACCATGCAGGCGCACAGTCGCTTTGGCACGGTCTTCGTAGGTCTTGTGTGCGAGGTACATCTCAGAGAAATCCCATTCGCCCTTGCCCATGCGAAGCAGTTCAGCCTCGAAGAATCCGAGTGACGAGAATGCCCAACAAGTACCAGAGTTGTTCTGGTTCTTTGTCGATGTGATGGGAATTTCTTTCACAACGGTGAACCGGAACCCTTCTTCTTTTCTATCTTCCTGCGCGAAGAGGGAAGTGCCGAGCATCAATAATGCGGCAATAGTCAGTGTCTTTTTCATATCCAATTTGTTTATTTGTTGTTAATGTATGCTTCTACGTCATCAATGTGATAAGGAATGATTTTGTCACCAATGATTTGACAACCGTCTTGAGTGATGAGGATGTCATCCTCCAATCGCACGCCGCCAAAGTCGCGGAATGGCTCGATGGCTTCGTAGTTGATGAAATCCTTATGCATGTTCTGGCTCTTCCATAGGTCGATGAGGTGAGGGATAAAATAAATGCCAGGCTCATCGGTCATCACAAAGCCCCGTTGCAGACGGCGACCGCATCGCAGACAGTTGAGCCCGAACTGGGTCGATGGTTGCACTTCTGCATCAAAGCCCACATAATTCTGTCCGAGCCCCTCCATGTCGTGAACATCCATTCCCATCATGTGTCCCAATCCGTGTGGCATGAACAGGGCATGAGCACCAGCGTGTACAGCCTCGTCAGCATCGCCCTTCATCAGTCCGATGGCTTTCAGATGATCCGTTAGGATGCGGCAAGCCCCTATGTGCATATCGAGCCATTTGACATCCGGTTTGGCATTTGTAATCACCCAATCATGTGCGGCTTCCACAGCCTGATAGATGTCACGCTGCTGCTGAGTGAACTTACCGGAAATGGGCGTCACACGTGTATTATCCGAACAGTAATTTTCTTTGCTCTCTGCGCCAGCATCGCAAAGCATCAGACGACCTGACTCCATCGGCGTGTAGCTTGGAAATCCGTGCTGAATCTCTCCATGCATTGACAGGATGGTTTGGAAGGCATATTGGTCGCCTCTACTCATGGCGATGCCCTCAATCACCCCCGCTATGTACTTCTCCGTCACCGTAGGCGCACAAAGTTTCATCGCCGTTGTGTGCATGATGTAGCCAATCTCAGCTGCCGCTTTCAATTCCTTGATTTCCTCTGGCTTTTTTACAGCACGCATATCAACGATGGCCTTGATGAGTTTAACCGAAGCCTTCTCTTTTGACTGCAATGGATGAAATCCCATCAAGTCAGCCAACTGAATCATCAAGTCATGACGGCACTGAGGAATGAAGTGAATGGTCTGTCCTTTGGCTTGGACTGCATCAATCATCGTCTTGAGCGCCTGCATGGGAGCAGTGTGGGTCACACCCACTTCGGCAGCCAGCTCTTTCACTGAAGGTACATACCCGTACCAGATGATGTCGTCAATGTCGATGTCATCACCAAAGAGATACTCTCGGTCGTTGTCGATGTCTATCACGCCGACCAACCCCTCACGCTTCTGACCGAAGTAGTAGAGAAAGCAACTGTCCTGACGGAAACGGTATGTATTGCTGGGGTAGTTGTTGGGAGCGTCGTTGTTACCAAACAGCAGGATAAGCCCTTCGCCCACCCGCCGTTTCAACTCAGCTCGACGCTGTACATATATTTCTCTTGAAAACATATAGGTTAATAGGTTTTTGGTAATGTTTGCAAAGGTACAGAAAATTGTTGAATTATTTGAAACCTAATTCATGTTTTTTTGTCTCGTACTTGCTTTTAAGAATCTGCGACAGACGTTTGACCTCAGGGATGCTTTTGCTGTCATGCTCCACACACAGATAGACATTATCCAGATTGCGTAACACCCCAAGTCGGTTCTCCTCATATCGGTACATCTCTGGTTTCGTGTTCACCTTGTCAATGCCCTTGATGAGATCATTCAGATTGGCAATGACACCACTGGCGGGCACCTCATAGGCTTGGCACGCCTTTTGGTATGCTTCGTCGGCCTTTGCCTTGTAATCCCTCACCAATGCCTTCTCCTCATCGGTCAGTTCTTTCATGTCTTCAGATAGGTCTGTTGTGGCAACAATATATCTCTTTTTGGCTGAAATCAATCCATCTGGCGACAGAACATTCGTCAATCTGTCTGTGGCGATGTCTAGATTGTTGCAGATGACAGCGCAGTCTTTTCCTACATGCTCTTTCTCGGCAATGGTGTCAGCCAGCAATTCCTCCCATGTAGGTGCCTTCTCGTACTCTTCCAGATACGTCTCACCTTTGTTGTCGTTCTTCTTGTCCTCGCATGAAACCATCATCAGCATTAGGATGACGAAGAAATAGGGTAGTGTTCTCTTTATGTTCGTTCGCATGTGGTATATATATAATAATGTGAGTAAATATATATAATGTGTAGAAAGAGGGGACATATCCTGGTGGACATGTCCCCTGAGTATGTTAGTCAGTGCGATTCAATTATTCTTTGGCATCGTCCATCTTCTCTTTCAGAGCGGCAAGAGCGTCAATGTCGCCAAGTGAGGTAGATGCAGCAACATTCTTGATGACTGGAGCCTGCTCCTTCTGTGGACGGCTTGTCTTCTTGGCTGCAGCCTCAGCCTTCTTGGCGGCCTTAGCCTCTGCACGGGCAACATCTTCGAAGATGCGAGAATGAGAAAGGATGATGCGCTTAGCCTCCTTGTTGAACTCGATTACCTTGAATTCGAGAGTCTCGCCGAGTTGTGCCTGACTGCCGTCCTCCTTCACGAGGTGCTTTGGAGTAGCGAAGCCTTCAACACCACCTTCAAGAGCGATGACTGCACCCTTGTCGAGCACTTCAATCACCTTGCCCTCGTGGATGGAATCCTGAGTGAACACTTCCTCGAACTTGTCCCAAGGATTGTCTTCCAACTGCTTGTGGCCAAGAGAGAGACGACGGTTCTCCTTGTCGATGTCGAGTACCTGAACTTCGATAGATTCACCAATCTTCGTGAACTCAGATGGGTGCTTTACCTTCTTAGTCCAAGAGAGGTCTGAGATGTGGATGAGACCGTCGACACCTTCTTCCACCTCAACAAACACACCGAAGTTAGTGAAGTTGCGAACCTTTGCGGTGTGCTGGCTACCGATAGGATATTTCTCTTCAATCTTCTCCCACGGGTCTTCTTTCAACTGCTTCACGCCGAGAGACATCTTGCGTTCCTCGCGGTCAAGAGTGAGGATGACTGCTTCTATTTCGTCACCCACCTTCATGAACTCCTGTGCAGAGTGGAGGTGTGCGCTCCAGGACATTTCAGATACGTGGATGAGACCTTCTACTCCAGGTGCAATCTCAATGAATGCGCCGTAGTCAGCCATCACAACCACCTTACCCTTCACCTTGTCGCCAACTTTCAAGTCTGGGTCAAGAGCATCCCATGGATGAGGAGTCAGTTGCTTCAGACCAAGGGCAATGCGCTTCTTCTCGTCGTCGAAGTCGATGATGACAACATTGAGTTTCTGGTCGAGCTGAACGATTTCCTTTGGATCGCTCACGCGGCCCCAAGAGAGGTCTGTAATATGGATGAGACCGTCAACACCACCGAGGTCGATGAATACGCCATAGTTGGTGATGTTCTTAACTGTGCCTTCAAGAATCTGACCCTTTTCGAGTTTAGAGATGATTTCTTTCTTCTGAGCCTCAAGTTCAGCCTCGATAAGAGCCTTGTGGCTAACAACTACGTTGCGGAACTCCTGGTTGATCTTCACAATCTTGAATTCCATAGTCTTGCCAACAAATGTATCGTAGTCGCGGATAGGTTTCACGTCAATCTGAGAACCTGGGAGGAATGCCTCTGTGCCAAGCACGTCGACAATCATACCACCCTTTGTGCGGCACTTCACGAAGCCCTGTACGATTTCGTCGTTCTCCAGAGCAGCGTTCACGCGCTCCCATGAGCGAGCCTGACGAGCTCTCTTGTGTGAGAGTACCAATTGTCCTTTCTTGTCTTCTTGGTTCTCGATGTAAACCTCAACGGTGTCGCCCACCTTGAGATCTGGAGCGTAACGGAATTCGCTGCGTGCGATAACGCCTTCGCTCTTGTAACCGATGTTGACAACTACCTCGCGGTCGTTGAGGGCAGTCACAGTGCCTTCCACCACTTCGTTGTCGTTTACATTGTTGAGAGTGCCTTCATAGGCAGCTTGCTGCGCAGCTTTGTCAGCTGCGCTCACGCCGTCGTTCTCGAATGCATCCCAATCGAAACCTTCCAGCGGTTTGATGTCTTTAGTTTCCATAAATAATAAAATGTTTGTTTAATTAATAAAGTTAGACATTATGTTGATAAAATCTAATTCCTTATTTTCGGATCTTAATTCCTTGAACGGGAATCTTGTCACAAAAACGGCTGCAAATTTAGTGATTTTCTGCTAAATACACAAGAAGACGGAGCTTTTTTCGACTTGTTATTGTTAAAAACTCCGTCATTGGGGTCAATTATACGCTCTTTTGTTGGGAAAACTGTGAATTATTGATGAAATTGTACGAGTCCTTCAAGGGGAGATTGAACAATATTGCCGATTATGTAGTCATGAAGAGCGGCTACTTCTGATAGTTCGGGCTGATAATAATGGGCAATGCTGCCGACAAAGTGAATCGGGAGGCGTTTGGTCTCTGTGTCCCAAGGTGCCAGGAGGATATTGCGCTGAAAGAATTGGCTGAAGCAGTCGAGCAGGAACGCATGAATGGCTGGATGTTCTCGATGACGGGCGCAGAATGGACTTAAAGAGGCCAGATATCTGTTGGGCAAGGGGATACGATATACGTGCTGAATGATGTTGGCTTGCGTTTCATGGGTCTCCTCAAAGAAGAGTTGCTGGATGTCATCGGGCAATTGATGCTTGAGGATGTCGCCCACGAGTCGCTTGCCGATGTAGGCTCCGCTGCCTTCATCGCCTAAGATGTAGCCCAAGGCGGGATTCCCTGCATGGAGGGTGCGGCCGTCGTAGTAGCAGGAGTTGCTGCCTGTGCCTAGAATGCAAACGATGCCAGGTTCTCGTTGACACACACTTCTGGCGGCTCCAAGCATGTCACTTTCTACGTGGATGGTGGCTGTTGTGCTGATGACTTGCCGTAATGCGGAGGCGACGACGGGGCTCTTTTCTGGCGTACAACCTGCGCCATAAAAGAAGATGCTGGAGAGTTGGGTGTGGATAGAGGGGTACCGGGCGTCGAGGGCGGGGAGGAGTTCGTGCTGAAGGACTGCACAGATGTCTTCTTCATTCTGCTGAAAGGGATTGATGCCCTGGGTGTGGATGACGTGTGTCGGGTCTTCGACGATGCACCATGCTGTCTTCGTGGAACCGCTGTCTGCTATGAGAACCATGAGTATATTTATAAATAAGATAATATGATGTTCTTTGGAATGTGATTTGAAATTTGAAGACAAATGTAGGGATTTCTTGTCGATGAACGAAATTTTTGTGAGGTTTTTCACTTTTTCGAGGTTTCAATTCTTCAATTCTTCTTTTTTTTCCATACCTTTGCACTTTCTTTTCAGATGTTTGAGTTAACATTAACTGATTGACCATTATGAGTAAGAGCATGAACCTTAACGACAACCTTGTCATCATGGCAGGGGGAGTGGGTAGCCGTTTCTGGCCTATGAGCACGACGGAGTACCCTAAGCAGTTTATAGATGTTTTTGGGACAGGACGTACATTTATCCAGATGACATACGACCGTTTCAAGGGCTTGATTTCCCCTGAGAACGTGTGGGTGGTGACATCGCAGAAATATGCGGACATCGTTGCTGAGCAACTTCCAGATATACCCAAGGGGAACATCCTCCTGGAACCCTGCCGTCGCAATACGGCTCCTTGCATCGCCTATGTGAGTTGGCGCATCAAGGCGAAGAATCCTCAGGCGAACCTCGTCATTACGCCGGCCGACCATCTCGTGACGGATGTGGTGGAGTTTCAGCGTGTCATCACGTCTGCCTTGAATTTCACGGCCGAGACTGATGCCATCGTGACCTTGGGCATGACACCCACGCGTCCGGAGACGGGCTATGGCTATATTCAGGCTGACCTGCAGGAACCGTCGCTCAGGAACAAAGAAATCTTCCGCGTGGATTCCTTCAAGGAGAAGCCCGACTATGCGACTGCCGTGCAGTATCTGAAGAAGCGCGACTTTTTCTGGAACTCAGGCATCTTCATCTGGAACGTGGGCACGATTGTGAACTCGCTCCGCATCTATGAGCCGGACATCTCCAAGGTTTTTGAGGACTTGCTCCCATACTATGGCACTGCGAAGGAGCAGGAGATGATAGACAAGATGTTCCCTCAGTGCGAGAGCATCTCCATCGACTACGCCGTGATGGAGCGTGCCGATGAAATCTTCGTGTTCCCTGCCGACTTCGGATGGAGCGATGTGGGCACATGGGGTTCTCTCCACACGTTGGCGCCAGTGGACAAGGACGGCAACAATGTAATTGGCGAGAACGTGAGATTGTATGAAAGCAAGAACTGTGTGGTGCATACGACCGAGGAAAAGCGTGTCGTGATTCAGGGTCTTGACGGATATATCGTGGCTGAGAAGAACAACACCCTTCTGGTTTGCAAGCTGGAGGAGGAGCAGCGCATCAAGGAGTTCTCAGCCGAGTGACCGATTGGATATGAAAGGACGGTTTAGGTTCTTGACATTCTTCATTTGCATGTCAGTGTCTTTTGTTTCTATGGAAGCAGAAGGCACTGATGCTGTAGAGCCGGACACCGTCCCCAAGTTCATCTACTCGATAGGCGGCGAGGCTGCCATGAACCACCTGTTCAACATCGAGATGCGCGGCGAGAAAATCGTGAAGCGAGGGTGGGGAGGCAACTACAGTCTCTTCATGACGTCGCAGGCCAATCCGCTCGACACAGCCATCAGCGTCTATGACCGCATCTTCGGATTCCCGACGCTGGAGGCAGGCGTGCAGCTGCTGGACTACAGCCACACGAGGCTCCACACGGGGGACACGCCCTACATGTCGCGCCTCGGATATGTCTGGGCGGCATACATCGGTTTCCGCCGCGACATCTACCGCAACAAGAAATGGTCCTTCGGCTATCTGCTCGAGAACGGCCTCACCTACTGCTCGCGTCCCTATGAGGCATCCAGCAATGTGGACAACGACATGATAGGCCAGCATCTGTCGCTCTATTTCGGCTTCGGATGCTATGCCGGCTATCGGGTGACGCCCGAACTGGAACTGAGCCTGGGCTTCGAGTACAAGCACGTGTCGAACGGCGCCACTGACCGTCCCAACAAAGGCTCCAACTCCTACGGGCTGGCACTCCGTGCACGGTGCGACGTCAATCGTCCCGACGGTGACCAGGGGCAGACCCATGCCCGGCGCCGACAGCTGCTGAGCCAGTACCCCAAGAAGCCCTTCGACCCCTATGCATACCTCGACATCAATGCGACCGTCGGGTTCCGCACCATGTACGAGGAATGGCTCTTGCGACGCGATTACCTGCCGGCCGACGACGTCCGCTACCACGACGGGAAGCTGGGACTTCACACTGTCTGGAGTACGTCCCTCGTGCCCATGTTCCACTACAATCGCGTTCACGCCTCCGGTCTTGGTCTGGAGTACACCTTCGGCGGCTATACAGGACGCTCCGCAGAAATCGAGCACGAAATCGGCGTGAACAGACACTACCGCCACAGCAAGCACACCCTCGGCATCGCCGCTCATCACGAAGTCTTCTACAAGCACCTCTCCCTCGCCGTATCCCTGGGCACCTACATCTTCCGCCAGCACGGATGGATTCAGAAGAAGTACGAACCCCCTCTCTACGAGACCGTCGGCATCCGCTACTATCCCAAATTCTTCAAGCCCTTCTACATCGGCTACAACGTCAAGGCCAACGGAGGCAAAGCCTACGACATGGAGCTCAAGGTCGGCATCCACGCCGGACACTGGCGGCTGAGGAAGAAGCATCCGCAAGACTGAAAATTGCTGTCGGAGGCCTCGGACAAATATGGAAAGAAAAAACTTGACGCGAGTCAATCCGCACCCTCCGCGGACACTTCCACGTATTGTATGAGCTTGCGGTAGAACGTGTGATGCTGGAGGGTGGACTTGTCACCGAAGATGATGAGTTTCATGCGGGCTCGAGTCATGGCGACATTCATGCGGCGCAGGTCGGAGAGGAATCCGATCTGCCCGTTTTCGTTGCTGCGCACCAGGCTGATGAGGATGATGTCACGCTCTTGTCCCTGAAAGCCATCGACGGTGTTGACGCTGACGACCTGACGGAAGGGCTTGAATTCTTCCCGGCGGCGAATCTGCTGGCGGAGGTACTGGGTCTGAACCTTGTAGGGGGAGATGATGCCGACGTCGAGACGCTCGTCGAGGAAGCGCTTCTGCCCGATTTTATCGATGTAGTTGCGGAGGGTGGTGAGCACGAGTTCTGCTTCCGACTTGTTGATGCGTCCGTGGGTTTCGCCAATAAACTGCTCGGTGAAATCGATGTCCAGCTTGTTCTCTTCCGTCAGTTCCTCGTTCACTTGCTGCAGCATCTCGTTGCCGTCAATCCACTGGATGGGGTGCTCCCAGTCGAGGACGGAACGGTGCTTGACGCTTGCATCGGACTCGACCTGGCCGTGGTAGAACCAGTCGGAGGAGAACTTCATGATGGCATCGTTCATGCGGTACTGCACTTTGAGCAGGGTGACGGTGTCGGGCTGATTCTCCACGATGCGTTCCATGAGCGTCTTGCCGAGTCCCTGTTTCATGGCTTCGTAGCACTTGATGGTGGGTGGAAGCTGCTGGTGGTCGCCGGCCAGGATGATGCGTGAGGCTCGCCTTGTGGCAATCCAACATGCGGGTTCGAGGGCCTGTGCCGCTTCATCGATGAAAAGGGTGGAGAATTTGTGGCGCACCAGGAGCTTGTTGGCTGAGCCGACGAGGGTGCAGGCCACCACACGTGCCTCGTCGAAGAGCTGGGCGTTGATGGCCATTTCTATTTCCGTGGCACGGTCGCGCAGACGGGCTATCTTCTGGTGGACATTATCACCGCGTTTACGGTTCTCCCTGATCTGGCGGATGGTCTTGCGGATGCTCCACAATTCAGGATAGTCGGGATGGCTCTCAAACTTGCGCTCGTAAGTGAAGGAGAGCATCTTGTCGTTCACCCGCGAGGGGTTGCCGATGCGCAGGACGGGCACTCCGTGGTCGACGAGTTTCTCGCTGATCCAATCGACGGCCATGTTGCTTTGCGCACATACCAGCACCTGGGTCTCACGATGGAGGGTCTCGTAGATGGCTTCGACCAGGGTGGTGGTCTTGCCTGTCCCCGGAGGACCATGCACCACAGCCACATCCTTTGCCCACAGCACCTCGTTCACGGCAGCCTCCTGCGTTTTGTTCAGCCAAGGGAACTGCATGGGGGTGAAGGTGCGCTTCTCGGGTTTCTGCTGTCCCGCCACGATGTCGCGCAAATCTGCCAGACGGTTGTTCTTGGCGTTGATGACCTCGTCGAGGGCATGAAACATAGTCTTGTAGGAGGTCTCGTCGAAGTAAAGCTGCACGCCCAGGTTCTGTGCATTCTGAAGGTCGATGAGCGCCTGGGAAGAGGGTAGCGTGACCACCATCTTGTCGCCATCCACATAAGAAACCGTCGATGAAATGGCGTAGTAATGCTTTTGGCTGGAAGATTGGGACGTTTGCTTTTCTGCATCGAAGAGTGGGGAACTGAAGAACTGTACGGGCTTGCCATACTCAAAGAGATGTTCGATATCCTCTTCGTCTTCTTGTTGCCTCTTTTTGACGATTTCAACGACCAATTGGTTCAGTGAATTGTAATAACTGCGTCCAGCCTCTACGGGATACCAGCAGATGCCGCGATGTATTTTCCGTTGGATGCCCATCTTCTCCGACTGCACCAGAAACTCCTCCTTTTCATAGTCGTATTCCATCTGGAGCAGTTGACGAAGACGCTGCAAGTATAGTGTGCCGCTCTGCATGACTTTCGTTTTAATGCTAATCTGTTTTAATGTGTTTCAGTCAATGTTCAGGATCAATGCATCCAGCAAGAGGGTGAGGGTGGTGCCCTTCAGCAATTTATGACGATGGAGCGTATTGAGTTTCTGCTTGAAGTCGGCGATGTTCTCTTCGTTGACGACGGGTTTCAGCAGTTGGTGAGCCTCCCTCATCTTGCCATCCATCAGCATCACGATGCCAAACAGGATGGCGGCTTCTTCTCGGGTGGTATCCTCCGCTTGCAGTTTCAGAATATGGGTCATCGCCTCATTCTTTTTCTTGTTGACGATGAGACACCACGCCAGTTGCAGCCGCACCATAGACGATTCTTCATCCAGAAACGATGCCTTGTACAATAGTGGCAGTGCCTCTGTGTAGCGCTCACCCTGCATCATCGATTGTGCTGCGTTCATCAGGTATTTCAGATTCTCCGGCTGGATTTGATGAAGTTGTGTGTAATACTTGACGGCATCATCCACGTTGCCTGATGTGTAGCAGAGCATGGCCAGATGGCTGAGCGTCCACTTCGAATTGGGTTTGATGCTGTTGGCCACGGTGTAGGCATGGATGGTTTCCTCGGTGTGATTCAGTTTCTGGTGGCAGAATCCGATTTTCTGCCAGATGCTGGCCAGGTCGGGGTCAAACTCATTGTCGGCGATGGTGGCGAAGATGTCGAGCGCCGCCTGATAGAATTCTTTTCGCATGAGGAAGTCGGCGTATTGTGCCATCTCTTCCTTGTCATCGGCCATGAGTTCGAGCAGCCAGGGGTTGCTGAATGGTGTGACAGGGTGTTCCTTCAGTGTGGTGAAGGGGTTGACGAATTGCTGCTTGTACGGATACAGATGATAGAAGCGGTAGAGGTCAAAGACGTAGTGTCTGCGGATGTCCGCCTTCTTGGGCTTATGCAATTCTTCGCTGTCTGCCAACTCGTCTACGTCCATTCCATCGGGCAATTGCCTGTTGATTTGTGCCTCGATGGCGGTTCCCGCCATGCTGCCGAGGTTGGAGAATGTGAAGCACAGGGAGTATTTGTCGCTGTTGCAGAAAGGACTGCCGTTGAGAATGAGCCGGATGACCTTATTGACCATTCCACCAGCAAACATCTTCAGTTCGGGAACATGCTGGTTGTCCAGGGAGAATGGGTAGAACCAATGTGGCATCTGATGGAAGAAAGAGTAGCCTTTCAGCGTGGAGAATGAGGCAAAATAGATGTCAGCCCCGTCCAGTTGCATCTCCGCCATCTCATGCATCTTCCTGTTCATTTTCTCGTCGCTCATCCATTCGGGATTCTCTCCGTTCTTGATGAAAGCATCGGGGTCTATCTCTTTTTTCTCAGGATTTTTCTTTGCCATCAGTCCCTGCATCAGTGTCGGCATGATGTCGTTGCGCATCCGTGAGGTCACTCTGTCCGTCGTGCAACTCATCTGCAGTTGCATCATGGTGGCATAGAGGTCGTGGATGAAGACGGAATCATCGCTGTAGATGTGCAGGCGGTCTTTCAGTTCCTGATTGTCTTTCAGCCTGTCGAAATGCAGATGGAGCACGAGCAGGAATCCGGTTAATGCCCGCTGCGACACGATTTCGTCTTCTACCAGATAGCTGTCCAGCAGGAAGAGCACTTTTGCCGAGTCTGCAAATTCCATGAGGGACAGGGTGATGGCTGCGATAAACACGGCCTTGTCGTTGGTGCTGAAACTGTCGGAGAGGAGGAGGCGGTTGGCCAAGTCCACGTCAGCATTCTGCCACACCTCGCTGGTCCATGTCCAGTTGAAGAGGTTCAGCATTGCTGCCTCATGCTGTTCGGCGAGGCTTTCCATGCGATGTTGGCGGATGGAATCGCGGATGAGTTCATCGCTGGCCACCTCATCGATTTCCTGCGTCACCGTCTCCAGTTGGCTGACGAGACTTTCGAACGAGGGGATTCGTTTCATCTCCTTGCTGACGCTGACGTATTTCTCCTCTGCGTGAATCTTGATGCGCTCCAGCCGTTCCAGACGGCTCACCACATAACAGAGTTGACGGCAGATGTCTGTACGGATACGCTCACGCTGCGCATCCTCGATGCCTTGCAGCATGAATTGCAGCATTTGCTGATAGGTCGTCCAGAGGTTTTCTGTCTCTTCCGTCAGAGCCCAGTTGCCTATCTCCGTCGCCTTCTGACGAATCAGAGGAAATGTTTCCGCAAGGTTTCCCCTCCCAAGTTTTGTCTGTATGTCTAAGTAGTCCATCATTGTTTCTTATTTCACCAGACCGCGTCCTTTAGCCCATTTCTTCACGTCCGTCATCATTGAGTCTGCGTAGGTGATGCTCGGTTTCATCGGCACATAAGTGACCAGCGTGTCGGGCAGATAGATCCGATGCGACTCGGGAATGTAGTCCAGCACGTTTGCCAGCGTGTCGGCATTCAGCGCTTCCACAGCCATGTCGTACACTGTCTTCACCTTGTCAATCTCAGGTTTCCTTGCCTTGTAGATGGAGTCGCTGAAGAGCACGCACATCAAGTTTTCCACTTTCAAATCTTCCGTGCCGTCTAACCTCTTCGCCCCTCTTGCCACAGCCTCGCTGGCGTATGGTTCGGGCAGGATGGCGCCGTCGTATTGGTTCTGGTCCACCATAAGGCAGCGCAGTTTTATGTTGTTGATTTGCGGCTTGTTGAGGTCGATGCTCTGAAGCTTCACCGATTCCAGAATTTTGTCCGCGAAGTAGTCCACAGCCGAATGCCGCGTGATACCAATGATTTTCTCCTTCAGACTTTCCGCCTTCATTACTCGTGCCTTCGACGCGGTGACGAGCCACATTCTCAGTTCACCCACCATCGCCACCTGTGCCGTGTCGCCCTGACCCTGCCAGATGCACGCTTTCACCAAATCGCTCACCAAACCGTCAACATCGCCGTTCACGAAGGCCGTGTCAGCATCCATCGCCGCATCGAAGGAGATGAGCCTTACGTCCACTCCCAAGGAGTCGAACAGTCCGATGGAATCGGCATAATAGAATGGCAGACAGTCCATCGTGGGCAGCACGCCCAGCCTGAGAGCGGTGGAGTCAGCGTCAGCCCCTGTCCCGTCCGTCTGACGGCACGAGCCGCACAGTCCCACAGCTGCACAAAGTAAGGATATATAGATGAGTTTTCGCATTGTGCTTGGATTTTTGATTGCAAAGGTAGCACAAACCACGGACACCACCAAACAAATCCCTGATTTTAATTCTCGTTAGCCTGGTCGATATGATAAGAATGAGTATATTCTCCTCCAAATTTTACTGCTTCAAGGCTTCGAGGAGTTGGTCCATTGCCTGGGCAGGGTCACGGGTCTCTTCGTAGAGCTTGACGAATTTGGAACCGATGATGGCGCCAGCGGCATTGGCTTGGGCAGTTTGGAGGGTTTGGCGGTTGCTGATGCCGAAGCCGATCATACAGGGATGGTTGAGGTGCATGGCCTTGATGCGGGAGAAGTAGGCTTGTTTCTGGTCGTCAAACTCTTTTTGGGCTCCAGTGGTGGCTGCAGAGGAGACCATGTAGATGAAACCATCGGTGTGTTCGTCGATGAAGCGGATGCGCTCGTCACTGGTTTCGGGGGTAATGAGCATGATGATACGGATACCGTAATGATCGGCAACGGGCTTGTACTCTTCGAGGTAGTCCTTGAAGGGAAGGTCCGGGATGATGACACCGTCGATGCCCACCTCGACGCATCGCTGGCAGAAAGCGTCAAAACCGAATTGCATGATGGGGTTGAGGTAGCCCATGAGGATGAGGGGGATGGAGACTGGTTGAGAGTTCAGACTGTCAGGTTGAGAATTTAGAGGTTCTCTGATGCCCTCAAGCTGTGAGAAGAGTTTCTTCAGTGTCATGCCGTTGCGCAGAGCTTTGGTGGCTGCATCTTGTATGACGGGTCCGTCGGCCATGGGGTCGGAGAAGGGTATGCCGATTTCTATCATGTCAATGCCTTTCTGCTGGAGGGTGCGGATGGTGTCGGCTGTTCCGCCGAGGGTGGGGTGTCCTGCGCAGAAGTAGATGGAGAGGATGTTTTCGCGCTTGGTGGCGAAGAGTTTATTGATTCTGTTCATGATGTATGTTTTGTTATGGAGTTTTATGGTTTGACGTTTTGGATAAATGTTCCGATGGCTGTGGCGTCCTTGAGTGCAGGGGCGGTCTCGAAGCCTGAGTTGAGGTCGATACCTGCGTAGAGTGGATGTCGGAACTGCTTGACAGCCTCCGTATCGGTTGGCTTGATGCCGCCCGTGAGAAGGAAAGGTGTGGATCCGTGGTAGGCGATGAGAATGTCCCAATCGAACTTCGTGCCGTTGCCGCCAATGGACTTACCTTTAGTGTCAAAGAGGAAGTAGTCAGCATGACCTTCATAGTTGGCGGTCTGAGCAAGGTCGTAAGTTGTGGCGATGTTGAATGCCTTGATGACTTTCCACTCGCTGTGAAGCTGCTGGCAGTAGTCAGGCGACTCGTGTCCATGGAGCTGGATGAGGTCGAGGCGGTACTGACGGGCGATATGGCGGACGTGCTCGATGTCCTCATCGACGAATACTCCGACACGCTTGGCGCGCTGGGGCATGTGGACGGGCTGGTGGCTGACAAAGCGTTTGGATTTGGGCCAGAAAATGAAGCCCATCCAATCGATGCCTTTGATCGCATCGACTTGCTGGATGTTGTCGGCGTCGCGCATGCCGCATACTTTGATAATCATTTAGTTGATGGAGATGAATGTTGTCAACGGGGAAATTGTTTTATTGGGTGACTTGGTCGATGAAGTCGGCGAGAGCCTTGCCCGGGTCGTCAGTCCTCATGAAGGTCTCGCCGATGAGAAATCCGCGGAAACCAGCCTGACGGAGTTCACAGACCGTCTGTGGCTGGCTGATGCCGCTCTCGCTGACGAGCAGGTAGTTCTTGGGCAGTAGGGAGGCGAGGCGGTAGGAATTGGCCACGTCGGTGTGGAATGTGCCAAGGTTGCGGTTGTTCACGCCCACCATGTCGATGCATTCGCCTACATATTCCAGCTCTGGTTCAGAATGTACTTCGAGCAGGGTCTCAAGTCCCAATTCGTGGGCTTTTTTCGCAAGAGACTGACACTCATCACGCTGAAGGTCGGCAGCAATGAGCAGGACTGCATCGGCACCGACCATCTTAGCCTGATAGAGCTGGTACTCATCGACGATGAAGTCCTTGCGGAGAATGGGACAGGTAACTGTCGGACGGGCAATGCGGACGTAGCGCAGGTTGCCGCCGAAGTACTTTTCGTCGGTGAGAATGGAAATTGCGCTGGCACCATTTTGGCAGTATGCTGCAGGGATGACGTCGGGGGGTCCTTCGGCCTTAATCCATCCTTTTGAGGGACTCTTACGCTTAAACTCAGCGATGATGCCGGAGGCTGACGTGGAGAGGCTCTCCCGCATGGAACGGTGGGTGGGTTCTGAGTCGGCGAGCAGCGCCTCCACATTGCCATATAACACAGCTGGGGGCACAATGGCTTTTTGCTTCTCCAATTCGATGCGCTTGTGGGCGACGATTTCTTGTAGGATATCTTGCATGGTGTTAATGGAATTTGATGGGAATCATGAGTTCAGCTCAACAAACTTTTTGAAAGTCTGGAGGGCCTTGCCGCTGTCAAGCGATTCGCGTGCCTGTGCCACAGAGTCGGCCATGGACATATTGCGGTCCATAATGCTGATGCCGCAGGCGGCGTTGGCGATGACCACATTCTTCTGCGCCTCAGTGGATGTACCATCAAGGACAGCATCGAAGATTTTCATAGCCTCCTCGGGGGTCTCGCCTCCATAGATGTCGCCCTGCTCAATGTATTTCAATCCTAAATCGACAGGGGTGAGCACCTTCTCGAAGTTGTTGGTGCAAATCTTGAAGCCGCTGGTGAGCGAAATCTCGTCGTAGCCGTCGTAGGAGGTGATGACGCCGAAGTTGTCGCCGATGCGTTGGTGGAGATTGGTGTAGAGACGGAGTTGAGCCTGGTTGGCTGTGCCATGGAGGGAATTCTTCGGATGGCAAGGATTGACGAGCGGACCGAGTAGGTTGAAGCAGGTGGGAACGGCCAAGGCCTTGCGGGTGGGACCGACGAACTTCATGCCGTAGGCGAAGAGGGGAGCGTGGAAGTAGCAGATGCCCGCCTCGTCGAGTGAACGCTTCAGGAGGCTGATTTCGTCGGTGAACTTCACACCGTGTCCCTGCAGCACATTGCTGGCACCACTGACGGACGATGATCCTCCGTTGCCGTGCTTCGTCACCTTGTAACCCGCTCCGGCAATGACGAAGGCCGAGCAGGTGGAGATGTTGAACGTGTTCTTGCCGTCGCCACCCGTGCCCACGATGTCGAGGGTGTTGTATTCTGAGAAGTCCAGATACTTGCCCGTTTCAAGCAGTCCCTGACGGAGACCGAGTAGCTCGTCCACCGTTACGCCACGTGTTTGCATGGCCATGAGAAGGGCTGCCATCTGCTGCACATTATACTTTTCCTCCACGACGCCCAGCATGATGGTGTGGGTTTCTTCCTGCGTGAGGGTGTTCCCGTTGATGAGTTTCAATAAATATTGTTTCATTGTGCTTGTTGTTTTAACCAGTTGTTGATAATTGTTTTACCTTCTTTTGTCAGTACGCTTTCAGGGTGATACTGGATGCCGCGAATGTCATATTCCTTGTGCCTAAACGACATGATGAAGCCCTCGTCCGACACGCTGGTCACCTCGAGACAATCGGGCAGTCCGTCGGTATCGACCACCCAAGAGTGGTAGCGTCCCACCTCGATATTGTCGGGCAGTCCGTCGAAGAGATAGTCCCGCACGGTGATGGTGACAGGTGTCGCCACACCATGATAGACTTCGCTAAGGTTGGTCAGGTGTCCGCCGAAACTCTCGCCGATGGCCTGATGACCGAGGCACACGCCAAGGATAGGCTTTCGGCCTGCATAGGTCTTGATGACATCCAGCAGGAGACCTGCCTCGCTGGGAATGCCAGGACCTGGCGAGAGGATGATCTTGTCGAAAGCCTTGAGTTGCTCCATACTGAACTGGTCGTTGCGATAGACAGTCACGTCGGCTCCGAGTTCCTTTACGAGGTGACTCAAGTTATAAGTGAAAGAGTCGTAGTTGTCGATGATTACTACTTTCATGGGAATGTTTGCTTTGAATAAAATAAATGATGAATGTCAGAGATGCTCAGCGATGCTGATGGCCTTGCGGAGGGCACCGAGTTTATTGTTCACTTCCTGGAGTTCGTACTCCACATCACTCTTTGCCACGATTCCGCCACCAGCCTGGAACCAAAGTTCGCTGTTGCGGCTGACGAATGTGCGGATGGTGATGGCCTGATTGAGGCTTCCGTCGAATCCGATGCAGCCAACGCACCCTCCGTAGGCACCACGGTTGTGAGGTTCATATTCGGAGATGAGCTGCATAGCCCGCACTTTGGGTGCTCCAGAAAGCGTGCCGGCAGGGAAGGTGTCGATGAAGGTCTTCACGGGGTCTGCATCATCGTTAAGTGTACCGCTAACGCGGGATACGAGGTGAATGACATGGCTGTAGAACTGCATATCCTTGTAAAAATCCACCTTCACATCGTGGCAGTTGCGGCTCAGGTCGTTGCGGGCAAGGTCAACCAACATGACGTGTTCGGCATTTTCCTTGGGGTCGTTCTTTAGATAGAGGGCGTTCTGTCGGTCTTGCTCAGTATCACCTGTGCGTTTGGTGGTACCGGCAATGGGGTCAATATAGGCACGCATACCGTCAGAAGAACCGCTGGGTGCCGACTCGATGCGGCAATGGGTCTCAGGTGATGAGCCGAAGATGCGGAAACCTCCAAAATCCATGTAGAAGAGGTAGGGGGAGGGGTTGATGCTGCGTAAAGCACGATAGAGCTTAAACTCATCACCTTCGTAGCGCTGGATGAATCGGCGTGAAAGCACAATCTGGAAGACGTCGCCACGCAGACAATGACGAATACCCCGACGGATGTTATCGCGGTGCTCATCGTCAGTGAGCGTGGATGTACATTCGCCTACAGGATGGAATCCGTACTGCTGATAAGGACGATTGTTCACGTCGTGCTCCAACTGGTCCAAGTCATCCTCCTCGCCATCAGCCAGAAGTTCGATAAGCGTCAACTCATTCCTGAAATGGTCGAAGATGACGTAATCTTTATAGAGTATGTACAGGAGGTCTGGTGCATCGTTCTCGGTCTGTGTCTCATCCTTCACGTTGATGTGCTCAAAATAGCGAACGGCATTGAATGTGGTGTAACCATAAAGACCACAATCACCCTTGTGCTCTCCCTCGATGTAAAAGTGGCTGAGGAACCCATTGATAAGCTGTGCCGTATCATCAGCATTTGTCACAGGCATACGGGATTCCTCGCCATTGGGGAAACGCATCACACCCACACCGTGTTCCACTGACACGCTGCCGATGGGGTGGAGACAAATGAACGAACGTGAGTTCTTGTTATCGTGATAGTCGGAGCATTCCATCAGGGCACTTTGCGGATAGGCATCGCGCACTCTCAGATAGACACTCACAGGAGTGTTGAGGTCGCCCAAAATATTCTTCGAGGCGGTGTGATAATTGTACTTCATAATGATGTGTTTGTATTATGGCTATTATTAAAATTGCTTACTCACAATACGATTATTACATTATTAATATTATTGAATGTTGGTAGTTATTGTATATCTGTATGCTTCAGGTAGGTATCCAAGTCCTTGTCTCCTCTTCCGCTCACAGTAAGTACAACGACAGTATCTTTGGTGAATTGGTCTTTCACTTTAGGCAGCAAGGCTAAAGCATGGGCACTCTCCAAGGCGGGAATGATGCCTTCCATGCGAGTCAGTTCAAATGCCGCCTTAAGTGCCTCGTCGTCGTTGACTGCCAGCACCTGTGCACGACCAGTCTCATAGAGATTACAATGGAGCGGTCCCGTTCCAGGATAGTCAAGGCCTGCCGAAATGGAATAAGGCTCGATGATTTGTCCATCCTCCGTCTGCATCAGTTTGATGCGGCTACCATGTAGGATGCCCACGGTACCCACTTGAAGACTTGCTGCCGTCTGTCCCGAATCGATGCCCAAACCGCCTGCCTCGCCCAGGATGAACTTCACACGCTCGTCGTTCAGATAGTGATAGATGGTTCCGGCAGCATTGGAACCCCCCCCCACGCAGGCCATCATCACATCTGGATAGTCGCGACCAATCTTCTCTTGAAGCTGCCATTTGATTTCCTCCGAGATGACTGATTGAAGACGTGCTACCATGTCGGGGTATGGATGTGGGCCTACCGTACTCCCAATAATATAGAAGGTGTCGGCAGGATGGCAACACCAGTCACGAATAGCCTCGTTGGTGGCATCTTTCAGCGTCTTGTTGCCACTCTCCACAGGAACCACCGTGGCGCCCAGCATCTTCATGCGCTCCACGTTCACGTGCTGACGCTGCACATCGAGCGCTCCCTGATAAACCGTGCAGGGCATATCCATCAATGCACAGGCTGTAGCAGTAGCCACGCCATGTTGACCGGCACCCGTCTCAGCGATGATGCGTGTCTTGCCCAATTTCTTCGCCAAGAGAATTTGTCCCAACGCATTGTTGATTTTATGTGCGCCCGTGTGGTTCAAGTCCTCACGTTTCAGAAAAAGCTGACAGCCATACTTCTCGCTCATGCGCTTGGCCAGATAGAGTGGGGAAGGCCGTCCTACATAATCCTTCAGCAACGCATGATACTCTTTCTTGAACTCCTCGCTCTCAATAATGGGGAGGTAACTCTTCTTCAAATCCTCCACCGTCTTGTAGAGAATTTCTGGGATGTAGGCTCCGCCGAACTGTCCGTAGAAGCCTTCGTCATTTACTTGATAATCCATCTATCTATTTGTGTTGTTTATTATTTCTATTAAAATGTTTGCGTTCTCAATCAATGCCGTAGACACCAACCAAAAAAAAGAACCTATCGTAAGTACGACAGGCTCTTTTTGTGCTATGCTATTTCTTTCGTTGCATAGGGGTATGACCAATGGACTTACGATTTTTTGAATCCCAAGTTCTGCCACCACCAATATGCATTGAAATTCTGTGTCATTGTTGTCGAATTTTGATTTCGGATGCAAAGTAAATGCTTTTCTTCCAAACTAGCAAACAAAAAGGGAAGAAATTTCAACTTTTCGTATAAAATTCTTCCCTTTCTGCCTAAATGTAGTCCGCAGGGCTGTCACTTACATGTAAATAACAATCATTTCTGTATGGGGGCTCCACATGCACAACAGAATGCCGCATCTGCAGGGTTCTTCTGTCCGCATTGTCCGCAGAAGACGGAAGGAGCCTCAAGGGTATCCTGTATTGGAGGAACATCTGCCATTGGCGTTTCTTCTGCTATGACACGGCTTTTGACATCCTGCTTCCAGCGTTCGTAATACGCTTGTTCAGGCCCATCTTCGTGAGATTCAGCAGCCATCACCTGTATGATGAAATCGTCAAGACTGCTGATGACTCTTTTGCGTTCCTCGTCTTGCATGTTGTCCACAAATCGATGGGTCATGGACAGAATCTCCTCCAAGCTATAGGTACGGTCGATATCATCGAAACAATGTCGAAGGGCATCGCGGTTCACTCCGTTCACATTCTCAATCATCATGGACTTGAAATCCTCAATGCTTTGATGTTCGCGGTCGCTGTAGTTGCCGTCACAATTGGCAAAGAAGAGCCCTGTTTGAGCCATCAGGCGTGCACTACAGAGAAGCGTCATCTCATCATTTCCCAAACCGTATTCCTTTGCCAGATTTGCAATGAAATCATCAGATGCCAGTATGGATGGTGGTACAGGAACTGAAGGAGGTGGAGGAGTTTGTATGGAGGTTGATGCCGCCACTTGTACGGGAGGTGGAGGTGGTGTCTGTAATGGAGTTTGCGGCGGGGTGGAAGTTTGCTTGGATTTTCCCAATGAACTTGCTTTCTCATTGAGTTTTCCGAAAGCACCCTTGGCCATGTCGATGAAACTGATCATGCCCGCTGCAATGCCGTTGACACCTTCGCTCAAGCCTTCACCAAGTCGATTGAAACTGCCGTCTTCAATCTTCCCCTTAATGCCTGCATTCATGCTCGCTGCAGTACGATTGATGAATTCTTCTATTGATGATGCCATATTAGCGATTGTTACGTGATTCGCACTTTACATTACTTCACTACAACAGTCTTGCCCTTCACTACATAGATGCCTGGCTCAAGACCTTCGATGCTGTCGGCAACTTTCACACCTGAAAGGTTGAACACTTCCACCTTTTCATTAGCCTTGACAACAGATTGGATGCTGGTTGTCTCGTTGGCTGCAATGTGGTTGGTCTTTAAGAGGGCGGAAGTACCGTTTGACATCTTTACGTAGCAACGGGTTGCATAGAAACCGTTAGAGCTGGATTCGGCATTGACGAACGCTGCCTCGCTGTTGTCCTTGGCAAGGATGCCATACAAACCTTCAGGTTCCAACTGTTCCTGAGCTCCAGCCATTGTGACTGTCTCACCAGTACCTTCTGCTGTGAACATCACCTTGGAAACGCCATTCACGATGAGTGCGTTTTCTGCCACGAATTTCTTCGAACCGTTCTCACCATTGTAGAAGAGAATGTAAGGAGTGTTAGCCTTGATACCTTCAGATTTGCAGTCCTGGAAATTGAGTTTCACTTCCAGACCGTCGTTCTCAACGCCCACCAGTTTTTCAAGTTTACAGTCACTACCGAAAGCCTCGTTCACTTGTGCCTCAGACATGGCGAAGGGGAGTGAAATGGTGTTCCATCCCGTGAAGAGATAACGACTAACTGTCACATTCATGGTCTGACCATCATACTTTGCGAGGTCTGTTCCCTGATAAGTGCTCAGAGTCAGAGATTTCTGAGCCGACATGCTGATGCAACCCAATGCAAAAGCAGTCATGAGTAAAAGTTTCTTCATACGCTTTTTGGTTTTGGAGTTAATACTATGTTTGTTTTTAATTCATTGCTGATTATATATTATTAATGTATATCGTATTCTGTTCCCTTGCTTCCCTTCTTATTTGATTTCCTTGATGAAACCATGCCTATATGCAAAGAGGAGCCGTTTCAGGTTTTCTACTTTGGCACGAAGCACTTTCCCCTTGTCGGTGTCCTTCACATACATACGTTGTGAACTCAGTTCTACAATCTGGGTCGAGCTCTTGATGTCATCACCATTTTGGATAGCATCTTCGGCAGAACGGAAAGGCTGATGCTGCACCAACTCAAGTCCACGGCTATGGAAGGTGAGGGTGTAGCCTGCGATACCTGTTTCGGGTTGATAAGCACGTGAGAAGCCGCCATCTATGACGAGCAGTTTACCATTCGCCTTGATGGGCGTCTCACCTTTCAGCACTTTGACAGGCGTGTGACCGTTAATGATATGGCGATGCTTTCCCTCTACGCCAAAATCATCAAGAATCATATCGACGGTCTTCTCGTCGTTGTTGTATTGGTAATAGTAGCCCTTCGTTTCCGCATATGTGGTTTTATCCTTGATGAAATAGCGTTCAAAGGTCGTCATCTTATCCTTGTCGAAGAGGGGAGAATCTTTGCCGCACCACAGATACCAGATGTAGTCTTTGGCATAACTCTTCCGTTCTTTGGACGTATCGTTGTTGAAAGCCTCGCGCACCAGATGACCAAGTTTCTTCATCAGAGCCATACCTTTGTATTTCTTTTCACCAATCGTCACCTCCTTCAACGAACCGTCAGCATTGAGCGGAATAGTGCCATGATACATCAGATTGCTATTGGCTATGGAATACATGTTCCCATGAGCTAGTAGGCATAGGATATGACGTTGCAGTTTGTCGCTCGTTCTGAAGGAATGCTCCAGTTTGGCCATCAGTTGTTCTTCCTCTTCGCTCAACGCATTAGGATTCTCCTTATTGACGGTGGGGAGGAATGTGTCCTGCATCTCATACTCTTTGCCGTCGATGAAGCAGGTACCATTCTGGAAGTAGATGTGTTCCAGCATTTTCCGTCCAGCCATATCAAACTCAGGATGACGGTCGATGATGCGTGCCTCCTCTTTGAATTGGATGATGGTGATGGCCTTGTGCATTTGTGCGATAAGACGGTTGGTCTTTTCGTCGTGCTGGCTTTCCTTGCTCAGTTCGTTGGCTGTAAACAGTTTGCATGGGTCATCCTTATAGGTTTCCATGGCGAAGGTGGCAAGTGGTAGCAGATTGATGCCGTAGCCGTCTTCAAGGGTTGCGAGATTGCCATATCTGAGTGAGAGCCTCAGCACATTGGCGATGCAAGCTCTGTTGCCCACAGCTGCACCAAACCACTCTATATCATGGTTGCCCCATACAATATCGAAATGGTGATAGTTCATCAGCGTTTCCATGATGAGATGGGCGCCTGAACCTCTATCGAAGATGTCACCAAGCAGATGCAGGCGATCGATGGCCAATCTTTGGATAAGGTTGCAGATAGATACGATGAAGTGGTCTGCGCGTTGGGTGTCGATAATGGTCTGTACAATCACATTGTAGTATTGGTGACGCTTTTCACCCACACCACTATGGCTTTCGTGCAGAAGTTCCTCGATGATATAGCCGAATTCTTCAGGCAGTTCCTTGCGGATTTTGCTGCGTGTGTACTTGGAACTGACTTCTCTCAGCACCTTGATGAGTTGGTTGAGCGTGATGATGTAGAAGTCCTCCATGTTAGTCTCAGCAGCCTTGATGCGCTGAAGCTTGGCTTCCGGGTAATAGATGAGGGTGCAGAGTTCCTGCTTTTCCGATAAGCGGAGCGTTGGACCGAAGATTTCTTCCACCTTACGCTTTACATATCCAGAAGCATTCCGCAGCACATGGTTGAACGCATCGCTTTCGCCATGCGGGTCGCTGATGAAGTGCTCAGTCGGTTTGGGAAGGTTGAGGATGGCCTCCAGATTGATAATCTCACAACTTGCTTCAGCCACATTCGGATAACTTTGTGCCAGCAGTTGCAAATATCGGAGATCCTCTTTGATTTCCTCTTCGGTGAATATGTTTTCTCGCTTATATTCCATGTAAAGGTATTTTCGCCACAAAATTAAGGAAAATGTTTGTAATGAGCAATGTTTTTTTCTGAAAATGTTATAACTTTGCATTCAATTTAGATAATTGACATCAGAATTATGGCTGCAAGACTTAGATTTAAGGTCGTGGATGAGGCGTTCAAGCGTGCTCCTGTTTATGTGGAGCAACCCAAGGAACGTCCGAGTGAATATTTCGGAAAGTATGTTTTCGACCGGCAGAAGATGCACAAGTATCTCCCTGCTGAGGTGTATGAGAAGATGTGTGACGTGATAGACAATGGCGCTCCGTTCGACCGCACTATTGCAGATGCTGTGGCACAGGGTATCAAGACTTGGGCTATCGAAAACGGCGTGACGCACTACACCCATTGGTTCCAGCCTTTGACCGAAGGAACTGCTCAGAAGCATGATGGCTTTGTGGAGCATGATGGCAAGGGTGGCATGGTGGAAGAGTTTGAGGGGAAACTGCTTGTTCAGCAAGAGCCTGATGCCAGTTCCTTTCCCTCTGGCGGCATCCGTTCCACGTTTGAGGCACGTGGCTATTCAGCATGGGATCCTACATCGCCCGTCTTCATCATTGGTGACACGCTGATGATTCCAACCATCTTCATCTCCTACACAGGAGAAGCACTCGACTATAAAGTGCCGCTGAAGAAGGCGCTTCATGCTGTTGACAAGGCTGCTACTGCTGTGGCTCAATATTTCTATCCTGACGTGAAGAAAGTCATATCCAACCTCGGATGGGAACAGGAGTATTTCCTAGTGGACGAGTCGCTTTTCGCTGCACGTCCTGACCTTGTAATGACGGGACGCACGCTCATGGGGCACGATTCTGCCAAGAATCAGCAGATGGACGACCATTACTTTGGTTCCATTCCTGCACGTGTCGAGGAGTTCATGAAGGATATCGAAATTCATGCGCTTGAACTTGGCATCCCTTGCAAGACACGTCATAACGAGGTGGCACCCAACCAATTCGAATTGGCACCTATCTTTGAAGAGACCAATCTGGCTGTTGACCATAACATGCTGATGATGGCTATCATGAAGCGTGTGGCACGCAAGCACGGATTCCGTTGCCTGTTGCACGAGAAGCCTTTCAAGGGTGTGAACGGTTCGGGCAAGCATGAAAATTGGTCGCTTGCCACCGATACTGGGGTTCTGCTTCATGCTCCAGGCAAGACGGCGATGGACAACCTGCGTTTCGTCACTTTCATCGTCGAGACCCTCAAGGCTGTCTATGACCATAATGGACTGCTCAAAGCCTCCATCATGAGTGCCACCAACGCCCATCGACTTGGCGCCAACGAGGCACCTCCTGCCATCATATCTTCTTTCCTCGGAAAGACGGTCACGGACTTGCTCGAACATGTGGAGAAGGCTGATGACGACAACCTCTCTATGGCTGGCAAGAAGGCCTTCAAGCTTGATCTCCCGTCTGTTCCTGAATTGCTGATAGACAATACCGACCGTAACAGAACCTCGCCTTTTGCCTTCACAGGCAACCGTTTTGAGTTCCGTGCTGTCGGTAGCGAGGCCAACTGTGCCTCAGCCATGCTTCTGCTCAATGCGGCTGTGGCTGAAGCCTTGATTGACTTCAAGGCTCGTGTCGATACGCTTATCCAGAAAGGTGAGGCTAAGGAGGCAGCCATCTTGCAAGTGGTGCGTGAGGACATCAAGCATGTCAAGCCCATCATTTTCAATGGTAACGGATATAGTGACGAATGGAAGGCGGAAGCCGCTCGTCGTGGACTTGACTGCGAGACTTCTGCACCATTGGTATTTGACAATTATCTGAAGGAGCCCTCTGTTCAGATGTTTGCCAAGACTCATGTCATGACCCGTCTTGAGTTGGAAGCTCGCAATGAGATTAAGTGGGAGACCTACACAAAGAAGATTCAGATTGAGTCGCGCATCTTCGGCGACCTCTGCCTCAACCACATCATTCCTGTTGTCACCCGTTACCAGTCTGTACTCATCGACAATGTACACAAGGTGCGTGACATCTTCCCAGCCGAGAAGACGCAGAAGATTTCCAGGGAGAACCTCCACCTTATCGAACTCATCTCTGACCACGAGTCATTCATCATTGAGAATGTCGAGAAGATGGTGGAAGCCCGCAAGGTGGCCAACCGCATCGAATCTGAACGTGAGAAGGCCATTGCTTATCACGACACGGTAGCGCCTCTTCTTGAGGACATCCGCTATCATGTGGACAAGCTTGAGACTATCGTCGATGACGAGGCTTGGCCGCTGCCGAAATACCGTGAGTTGCTCTTCATCCGCTGATGAATCATGTTGATAAACTCCATTGACTGGCAAATGATGTCTTTGGACGAGGTAAGTGGTACCTTAACATGAAAAAAATGACGATTTGTGTTTCATATATGTTAGGTTTTTCTTACCTTTGCCCCGTTAACACAAAATAATGAAATTATGATAGTATATCCTAATGCGAAGATTAACATTGGCCTGAACGTCGTGGAGAAGCGTCCAGATGGCTACCATGATCTCGAGACAGTATTTTATCCGATAGGGTTGCAAGACATATTGGAAATACATAAGATAGATAACGATGCCCCTGCCAGCGGCTATCGTTTGAAGGTGACGGGAACCGTATTGGCAGGTTCTCCCGAAGACAATCTTGTGGTAAAGGCCTTCAAATTGCTGAAGAAGGATTTCGACCTTCCTCCTGTAAGCATCGGATTGTATAAGCACATCCCGACGGGTGCGGGCTTGGGTGGTGGTTCTGCTGATGCTGCCTTCACCATCAAGACGTTGAACGAGCGGTTCAGCCTGGGATTGACCACGTCACAGATGGAGGATTATTGCACGCAATTAGGCGCCGACTGCCCATTCTTCATCCAGAACAAGCCAGTCTTTGCCACGGGCATTGGAAATGTGTTCCATCCCCTCGAACTGAATCTGAAGTACAAGCAACTGGTGCTGGTGAAGCCTGACGTATTTGTTTCCACAAAGGATGCCTATGCCAAGGTGAAGGTGCAGCATCCTGAGAAGCAGTTGCCTGAACTGCTTGCACAACCCATCGATACGTGGAAAGATACGGTTGTGAATGACTTTGAAGCAAGTGTCTTCTCGAAATATCCGGAGATAGCCGCCATCAAAGACAAGATGTACGACCTGGGTGCCATCTATGCCAGCATGTCAGGCAGCGGTTCCAGTGTCTTCGGCATTTTTGAAGACCCTGTGGAAAATGTTGATGAGATATTCAGCGGTATGTTCTGCCGTCAACGGGAACTGTCATGATTGCAGTATTTAGTGTGAACTGTCATCATAACGGTACGTCAACGGGAACAGTCATCAGGTAAACAATTGAATGGCTTTCAAGAAGGAAGCGGCTCCACATGCACTACGACGTGAGTATTCTCGCCGTAGTGTTTTTTTATGAGGTTTTCCACGTCGGAAGCCTTGTCGTGGGCCTCGGTTAGAGAAACATTGCCAGGCATGAGGATGTGAAGTTCGATGGCATAATGGTTGCCGATGCGACGTGTGCGCAAATCATGGGGTTGGGCGATGCCAGGCACAGAGGCGGCTATACGTAGGATTTCCGCTTCCACATCATCGGGAAGCGATTGTTCCATCAGGTCGCCAATGCCACGTCGCAGCAGATCTATGCTCACTTTGACGATGAACAAGCCGACGATGACTGATGCCACGGGGTCGAGCACCGTCCAGCGTTGTCCCAAAAAGATGGCGCCTCCGATGCCGACGGCTGTACCTATGGATGATAGTGCGTCGCTACGGTGGTGCCAGGCATTTGCTTCCACGGCTTGAGATTGCAGTTGACGTGCCTTGACCATCGAGTAGTGATAGACACCCTCTTTCAGCACGACCGACAACAGGGCTGCCCAAAGTGCCAACAGGCCTGGAGCTGCTATCTCTTCGCCGTTCAGCCAGGCCGCTATCTTCATCACGCCATGATAGAGGATGCCGACAGCCACGGCAAGCAGCGCTATGCCAATGAGGGTCATCGCCAGCGTTTCGTACTTGCCATGCCCATAGTCGTGCGACTTGTCCTCGGGCTTGCCGCTGATGCGTATAAAGACAAGCACGATGATGTCTGTCACAAAGTCACTCAGCGAGTGAACTGCGTCAGCCACCATCGCGGCACTATGTCCCATAATACCCGCTACGAACTTGAAGAGCAGCAACAATACGTTTACAGCTCCACCCACCATCGTCACGCGGTAGATTTCCTTATTCCTTTCCATCGAACATCTTCCTGATGCCCTGCTTTATTCTTTTTCTAATGTCCTGTTTTATGTGTTCTGCGTTACTATATGGAAAGTCTTGCTTGACAGTTTCTGAAACCCTGCTTTATTTGAACTCGAACAGGTTGATGAAACCAGTCATGGCAAACACCTGACGCAGGTCGTTGCTCAATCCTTTAATATATACGTGGTGGCCATTGGCTTTGGCACTCTTCAGGATGCTGAGGAAGATGCGGAGGCCGCTGGATGAGATGTATGCCAATTGGTTGCAGTCAAGGACGATGTCACGGTCTGTGCTGTCGATGAGATCCTGTACATCTTTCTGGACTTGCGGGGCGGAGGCTGTGTCAAGTCGCCCCTCAAAATACACTACATACTCATTGTTCTCTTCTTGAATTGTTGCTTTCATAATGATAATACTATTGATTGATGATTGATTATTTTTCTGTTATGTATCACATGATGGATGTGTCATTTGTTTTCCTCCTGACGGGCAGCGGTGTTCAGTTTCTTGCGCAGGGTCAGGATGTTCTTGTTGTCCCTGTGCTCATAGTTGATGCTGTCCATGATCTGAGTGATAAGATGGATGCCCAGTCCTCCGATGGGACGTTCCTCCGCTGCCTGTGTGATGTCCACGGGGCGTCGGGTTGTGGGGTCGAAGGGCGTTCCGTTGTCGCTGATGGTGAACTTGAGGCGTTTGTCGTTGGCTTCCGCCTCGATATGGATGTTGCCTGTCGTGCCCTTTGGGTAGGCATAGTTCATCACGTTCACCACGGCTTCCTCCATCGCGAGGTTCAGTTGCATGTTGGTGGGCATGTCGAAGTTCAGCATCGCGCACACCTCGTCCACGAATTCTGCCAGCTGCGGCACCTGTTCCACGTCGTTGAGGAGCGTGATTTCCTTCTTGAAGCGCACCTTGTTTTCTGGTTTGATGTATCGGATGGTGAGCAGCGTCAGGTCATCGCTTTGTTCTGCGTCGCCGGTGAAGGCATGAACGGATTCCGTCACCTGTTCGATGCAGCTTTGCGAGGTGGTGCCGAACGGTATGGCGTTAATCATCCGCTCTTCGCCATACAGTTGCTGATTCATGTCCTCCGCTTCGGTCAGGCCGTCGGTGTAGAGGAAGAGGGTGGTGCCAGGGGTGATGTTGGTTTCCTGCAGCGTGAATTTCCAGTCTCCCATGATGCCGATGGGCAGGTTGCTGTCGCAGGGGAGGAAGTCCTTCTCTTTGACGTTGGCCTTGTCGATGATGAGAATGGGCGCGTTGTGTCCTGCGTTGCAGTAGCGCAAGCGTCCCGTGGGCAGGTCGAGCACGCCGATGAAGAGGGTGACGAACATGTTCATTTCGTTGTCTTCTGCCATGCGTGCGTTCATCTGCGAGATGATGTGGTCGGGGTTGGGCTCGTGCATCGAGAGGGTGCGGAAGAGTGAGCGTGCCACGGCCATGACGAGCGATGCGGGCACTCCCTTGCCTGACACGTCGCCGATGCAGAAGAAGAGTTTCTCGTCGCGGATGTAGAAGTCGTAGAGGTCGCCGCCCACGGCTTTGGCAGGGGTCTGCTGACCATAGATGTCGATGTCGTCGCGGTCAGGGTAGGGGGGATATATCTTCGGCAGCATGGCCCGCTGGATGTTGCTGGCCACTTTCAGTTCGCCCTCTATGCGTCCCTTCTGCTCGTTCACCTCTTTGAGTTCCTCCATTTGCTCTGTCAACGATTTCTGCATGGTGCGGAATGAGTTGTACAGGCGCAGCATCTCGTCTTTCGACCTAATTTTTGGCAGTTGGGCGTCAAGGTTGCCCGATGCCACCTCGTTCACGGCTTGTGTGAAGTGGGTGAGCGGCATGGTGAGTTTGCGTACGCCGGCACGCAGTATGAATGCGAGCAGAACCAGCATCAGCAGGATGATGACTGCCACGATGAGCCCAGCGGTGGTGGCGTTGCGGAAGAATTCCTTGCTGCTGCACACGATGGCCATGGACCAGCCTGTGGCAGAGATGGGCTTGTAGAAGATGAACGAATTGCCCAGGTGGGGCGAGTCGAAGCGCATCATGTCGGCGTCGCCGCTGACCATTCTGTGGCCGATGTCATCCAAGTCCTTGCTTCCCAACTTCTTGGCTGCGGAGAATATGGTTTCGTTCAGCACGGTTGTCTTGATGGGATGAGCGAGGAAGGTTCCGTTTTTGGAGAGCATGAAACAGTAGGACTTTTCGTAGTATTTCAGCGAGTCCATCAGCTGCGAGAGCCAGTCGAGCGACACGTCAGCCGTCACGATGGCATAGACGTTCCCATTCTCGTCCGTCAGCGGATAGCTGTAGGTGGTCATCGTCATCTCGCCGCCGCCCGTGTCGCAGTAGGGTTCGCTCCAATGGCCTTTCTTCAGTTCCTTGGGCGTCTGGTACCACTCCATCGTGGGGTAGTCGTAGGTGGCAGTACCCAGTTGCTTGGAGAGGATGGAGTCGTTGCTCCTGTAGCTGTAGGGCGAGAAATATCGTCCCTCCTCAGGGTAGTAGTTGGGTTCGAAGGCGATGGCAGAACCCACGATCATGGGGTTCGTCTCCAGCATCTCGCGGGTGATGCGGTACATTTCCTCGTGGGGAGCGTCCACGTTGTTCTCGATTTCGTTGACGTGGTTCTGCACAGCCACCTCCACGGAGATGAACACATTCGCGATACGTTCCTGCGCATTTTCCAGCGCACCCATTGCCCGCAACTTTTCCTCGCGGAGGATGCCGTCACGCACGAAGAGGTTGGCAATGAGGGCTGTTGCCACCAAAATGACGGCCACCGTCAGTATCACCCAAAGGCTGAGACGGGCTGCGAAGGATGTGATGCGCTGAGACTTGTGTTTCATATCTTCTGAAAAGGGTAGTTTGTTGTTTTCAGTTGCAAAGGTACGAACAAATCGCCGAATTATCAAAAGAAATTTGTTTTTTTTCATGCAAATCCGTACCTTTGCACCTCGTCAACGACAAACACTCGCACATATTTTTATTTATGCAAAAGATTATCATCTTAGATTTCGGTTCTCAGACCACCCAGCTGATAGGCAGACGCGTCCGTGAGTTGAACACATTCTGCGAAATCATGCCCTACAACAAGTTTCCGCAGGACGACCCCGACGTGATAGGCGTCATCCTCTCAGGCTCACCCTACAGCGTCTATGAGGAAAGGGCGTTCCACCTCGACTTCAGCCAGATTCGGGGCAAGTACCCCATCCTCGGCATCTGCTACGGCGCACAGCTCATGGCACACACCTTCGGCGGCAAGGTCGAACCCGAAGGCACACGCGAATACGGACGCGCCAACCTCGAGTTCATGGAGGAAGGCAACCCCATCCTCAGGGGATTCTCCGACAACAGCCAGGTGTGGATGTCACACGGCGACACCATCACCCGACTGCCCGAAGGCTTCCGATGCATCGCATCCACAGCCACCGTCAAGTACGCAGCCTACGCAGCCAACGACGAGAAGATATGGGGCGTACAGTACCACCCCGAAGTGTTCCACTCCATCGACGGCACCAAACTCCTCAAGAACTTCGTCGTGGACATCTGCGGAGGCAAGCAGGACTGGTCGCCAGCCTCATTCGTTGACCAGACCGTGACCGAACTCCGTCAGCAGCTCGGCGACGACAAGGTCATCCTTGGACTCTCAGGCGGCGTCGATTCATCCGTCGCAGCCGTGCTCCTCAACCGTGCCATCGGCAAGAACCTCACCTGCATCTTCGTCAACAACGGGCTCCTCCGCAAGAACGAGTTCACCGACGTGCTCCGCGACTACGAATGCCTCGGACTCAACGTCGTTGGCGTCGATGCCTCCCAGAAATTCTACACCGAACTCGCAGGCGTGAGCGAACCCGAGCGCAAGCGAAAAATCATCGGCGCGGGCTTCATCGACGTCTTCGAAGCCGAAGCCAAAAAGATAACAGGCGCCAAGTGGCTCGCACAAGGCACCATCTACCCCGACCGCATCGAGTCGCTCAACATCACGGGCAAAGTCATCAAGAGCCACCACAACGTAGGCGGACTCCCCGAAAAGATGGGACTCAAGCTCTGCGAACCCCTCAAGTGGCTCTTCAAGGACGAAGTGCGCCGAGTGGGCCGACAGCTCCAGATGCCCGAACACCTCATCACGCGCCACCCCTTCCCTGGACCAGGACTGGCAGTACGCATCCTCGGCGCCATCACACCCGAGAAAGTCAGGGTGCTGCAAGATGCCGACGACATCTTCATCCGTGCCCTCCGCAACTGGAACCTCTATGACCAAGTGTGGCAGGCAGGCGTAGTCCTCCTCTCCGACGTCAAGAGCGTGGGCGTCATGGGCGATGAACGCACCTACGAATACCCCGTCGTGCTCCGTGCCGTCACCTCTGCCGACGCCATGACCGCCGACTGGGCAAAACTCCCCTACGACTTCCTCGCCGACGTCAGCAACCAAATCATCCGCAACGTCCGAGGCGTCAACCGTGTATGCTACGACATCTCCTCCAAACCACCAGCAACCATCGAGTGGGAATAAAGGCAGTGACGACCTGACATCAGATCAGGCGAACGCCAGAATCTACAAAACTCATTGAGATTCAACATAAAAGGC
>CADCQH010000157.1 GCA_902803605.1 uncultured Bacteroidales bacterium
AAAAGATAAAAAAAACAATAATCCAGAAAATTAAAAAAACAGAAACATAACTACACCTAAAAAAACAATATTGTGCATTAATGTAAACATTTTTATATATTTGTGGAAACATTTTAGATTGACGCAAGAAAGGATTTACTCAGGATCATTACATCCGGCACTTCTACTGAAGTCAAATTGACAAATACGTTCCAATCACAAGTCACATAATGTGTGCGCACACAAATATTGATTTATGTCAAATAAACGCGGGGTTTTAAAATTTTATTTGACATTCATTAGCACAACATGACAAAAAGGTCGTACCTTTGCAGCGTCAAAAGCAAAAGATGGCGTATGAAGCCACAAAATAATGACGCATAAAGTAAAAATAGGATTATTAGTGTTAAAGTAATATAGGACTCAGTAAGGTTAGTTTTGTTGGTAAAATAGATTGTTTTTACATAGGATAACAACACAAAAGCAAAAAGGTATCGTATTTAGACATAGGTTATACAATAGGTTTTAGGTTAGTAAAAGATTATGGGTCACCTTTCATAATGATGAAAAGAGACCAAGAAAGTGAAGTCCGTGATGGATTTCATTTTTTTTGTTCATTCTGGGTAGGTGCTTATAAAAAGATATCCTATAACATATTGCAAAAACAGCCACAAAAGCAAGGATTATTGACAATAAAGTACTATCTTTGCAGCAAAAATCATCAAAGCATGGCGACATTTTGGATAAAACGGAACGAAGACATTGAGGATGAGAAGACTGCGATGCCTTGGGGAGAATGGTTTGTCAAGGGTGACCGAAACATTCCTCGTAGAAGGAAATTGAAGGTGGCACTTTTCGATTTGGATGGTACACTCGTTGACACAGAAGATCAATACACGGTCTTTTGGGGCGCCACTGCACGTAAATACCGTCCAGATGTACCCAGGCTCGAATTTCTCATCAAAGGCACCACACTCACCAATATATTTGCCACATACTTCCCTAACCCTCAATGGCAAAGGGTGATCACCAAGGAACTTATTGCATGGGAGGCACAAATGCGTTACGAGTTTTATCCTGGAGTATTATCATTTCTTGAAGATCTGAAGCGGAATGGCGTGAAATGCGCTGTCGTCACAAGTTCAGACCAATCCAAAATGGCAAGTGTACGCTGCCAGATTCCACAATTAGACTGTCTATTTGACAAGGTTTTCACAGCAGAAGATTTCACGGTCTCCAAACCTGCACCCGATTGCTATCTCTTAGGTGCACATACCTTCAATGCAGACATTGACGAATGCGTTATCTTTGAGGATGCCTACACTGGCCTCCAAGCAGGTATATCCTCTGGCATCTTCACGATTGGACTCCCTACAGGGCACACAAGAGAAGAAATCCAAGATAAATGCAATTATGTCCTCAATAGTTTTGAGGGAATGACTTTTGAAAAAATACAAAAAATAATGGAAGGCTAAACACCTTCCATTTACTTTTTCTGTAGTTATTTTTCCGCTGCACATCGGCTTCCACTTCCAGAAACTTTTCAATAGTGGCAAGATGCACTACTTCATTGAATACACCACATCCATTATTTGCTTGCCTATCTTATCTGCAGCTTCCACCGTAGCGGCTTCAGAATAGACGCGGATAATAGGTTCTGTATTGGACTTGCGAAGGTGTACCCACTTGTCAGGAAAGTCAATCTTAACGCCATCAATATCATTCACCTCAACACCTTCTTGACCTGTGTACATTGCCTTTACCTTGGCAAGGATAGCATCCACATCCGTGGTAGCATCGAGGTCTATACGATTCTTGGCAATGGCATAATCGGGGTAAGTTGCACGAAGTTGGCTGACGGTAAGTCCTGGATTTGTCTCTCGCTCATGTGCCAAATGACTGAGGAAGAGGGAAATGCCAACGAGGGCATCACGACCGTAATGGGCTGCAGGATAAATGACCCCACCATTACCTTCACCGCCAATGACCGTGTTAGTCTCTTTCATCTTGGTCACCACATTCACTTCACCCACAGCAGCAGCATTGTACTGCTGACCGTATTTACGGGTTACATCGCGCAAGGCACGAGTAGAAGACAAGTTGCTGACCGTGTTACCTGGAGTATGCTTGAGGATATAATCAGCCACAGTAACGAGGGTGTACTCTTCTCCATACATCTTACCGTCTTCGCAGATAAAGGCAAGTCGATCCACGTCAGGATCCACCACGAAACCCACATCGTTACCCCCCTTAGCCATCAGTCCCATGATGTCTGAGAGATTCTTTTCCAATGGTTCCGGATTGTGCTGGAAATCACCTGTAGGCTCAGCATAAAGTGGAGTGACATGTTCCACTCCAAGTGCAGAGAGAAGTTTAGGGAGAATGATGCCACCCACAGAATTGATGCTATCAAAAGCGACGTGGAAGTGTTGCTTCTTAATGGCATCCACATCAACAAGATTGAGGCTGAGCACCATTTCGATATGCTTCTGGTCATACGAATTATCTTCGGTGTACTTACCAATACCATCCACATCAGCATAATCAAAATCTTCTGCTTCAGCAATCTTCAGCACCTCATTTCCTTCTACTGCATTAAGGAACTCTCCTTTCTCATTAAGGAGCTTAAGAGCGTTCCAATGGCGCGGATTATGGCTGGCTGTGATGATGATGCCACCACAAGCTCCCTCCATCGTGACCGCAATTTCAGTAGTTGGTGTAGAAGCGAGCCCGATGTTGACCACATCGAAACCCATTCCCATAAGGGTACCACATACAACATTTTTGACCATTTCTCCAGAGATACGCGCATCACGCCCCACCACAATTTTATTGCTCTCAATCTTGGTGGTGCGACGGATGAGGGTTGCGTAAGCGCTGGTGAATTTCACTATATCGAGGGGATTTAAGCCCTCGCCGGCACGGCCACCAATTGTGCCACGAATGCCGGAAATCGATTTGATTAAGCTCATATATTTGTATTAATAATTTGGCGGAATCATATAAGTGATTTCGTAATAGAAGGGCTGCACATGTCCAGAGGCGTTATTTGTACCCGACGTATGGGGAACGATGATACGTACTTTAGCCTCTTCACCATCAACCTTAGTAAGACGAATGAAGTCAAGAGGTTTAAGCCAACCCGTAGGAACAGGAGAGCCATAAGTAGTCTTCATCTCACCTTTGGTGAACGATGCGGAGTAACTGCGGCTATAATGCTCATAGTTACACATCATTTCGTCAATCTTACTGGTCATGTCCTTATTGAAGGTCATGTTAGTAAGGGTTGTGTCACCTCCCTGAATGTCGTATTCAAGGAACTTACAAAGGATGGGGCGCGTAACTGTAGTATCTTTGCGCCCTTTGGCCAGTTCTACCATTGTAGGTCCCTCACCTTTATTGACGATCTGCATGTAGATGCCATCTTTGTTGAAACGGACAAATTCATTCTTCGAAAGATCGGTCATGCTATCTTGTGCATAGAACTGTTCCTCTGTGATAGGATTGATTTTACCCACAAAATCATTATCCTGAAGGAACTGTCCAATGGAACGTTCCTCTTTCTTTTTCCGTTCAGCGTAGGTCTCACCGTCTTTACAGCCGACGACACATATTGAAATGCTCACGACGCAAGCCGCGAGCACTGAGTAGAGTAATTTCTTCACTGGTTATATGTTCTTTTGATCATTCTTCTGCGACTTCTTCAGTCTCTGCTGGACTTTCTTTTTTCTTCGCCAGATACTCGGGCAAGGCTAAACCTGCTTGATCGAAGAGTTCGTGAAGGGGAGGAACACTCTTCATCAAACCACTGAGGAAATTCGCAGTACTGCCTTTTCCGTCGGCCGAATTGCCAGAATCCCAAACGGTCACATGGTCTATATTGATGCCCTTGATGGCTTCCACTTGCGTCTTCACCAGTTCTGGGAGTTTCTCTAAGAGTAGGAGCATATAAGCCTTGTTGGCATCGCCTCCAGCGGCCTGCACCATCTTGTCATAACCTTGTGCCTGACGACTCAGGATTTCAAAGAGACCACGTGCTTCAGCTTCCATCTTGGCATAAGCAGCATCGGCTTCACCTTTTGCATTCACACGAATCTTCTCTGCCTCCGCTTCTGCCTCGATAATTTTACGCTTCTTTTCAATTTCCTGACTCACAAGCACGTTGGCACTTTGTGTAGCGCGCTCACGATCAGCACGTGCTTCTTCCGCTTTCTGCTCAGCAGAATATGCTTCTTCCAAAGCTTTGGCTGCAGCCACTTTCTCTGCAGCAATTGCCTTACGCTGAGCTTCAGCTTCACGTTCGCGACGTTCTGCATCTGAATTGGCAATTTGTACCTTGGCTTCGTTCTCACCTTGCACTGCTTGAGCATTGGCTTCTGCAGTACGGATACGAGTTTCACGATTGGCATCTGCCTTACCGATTTCACCAAATTTCTCCTGTTCAGCCACACGTACCTTTGCCTCGTTAATAGCTTTGGCTGCGGCTTCCTGACCGAGTGCCTCAATATAGCCACTTTCATCATTGATGTCGGTCACGTTCACATTTATGAGACGCAAACCAATCTTCTTCAATTCCACCTCCACATTGCTGGAGATTGCCTCCAAAAATTTGTCACGGTCACTATTCAACTCCTCAATACTCATAGTAGCGATAACAAGACGCAACTGACCAAAGAGAATATCTCGGGCCAATTCCTGAATTTGGCCAGCAGTCAGTCCCAACAGACGTTCAGCGGCAGCCGTCATGCTTTCCGAATCAGTGGAGATACCTACTGTAAAACGGCAAGGCACATCCACACGGATGTTCTGACGGGAAAGAGCGTTGGTTAGGTTGGCATCAATGCTGATAGGTGTCAGGCTCAGGTAAGCATAGTCCTGAATAATAGGCCAGACAAAAGTACCACCACCATGTACACATTTGGCAGAACCCTTATTACCTGTGGTTCCATAGACTACCAGAATCTTGTCCGATGGACATCTTCTGTAACGATTAATGATGGATACTAAAAGTACGATGGCTACAACCACCGCTACAATGATGAGATATACCATATTATTGCTTATTTAGTTGAATGATTAAAGTCCAACACATGGGAATATGTTATTTCACTAACAACGAGGAACCGTCAATCACACTCACAACCTCCACTTTCTGACCGCTTGGGATGCTTTCACCTTCGGTCATGGCATCAAATTCATGCACAGACCCATTGAGACTCACCTGCACCTTTCCTTTACCGCTCTTGCTCGCAGGAATGCGCAGATAAACATCCACGGTCTTACCTATGCAATCACTGATTTGGAATGCACCGTTATGTTCCAATTTTTTCGTTTGTTTCTTAATAAAGAAAAACATAAGCACAAAGGCCACGCCCACCACCAAGGCCACAAATGTAAGCAGCCATTTGTTTTCGATGATTCCAGCAAAACATACACCACCCCATCCAAAACCAACGATGAAATTGACAAAGTTCTTGATGCTGAACAAAGAAATGCCGCCACCTAAGTCCATTGTGTCGGTCCCATCAAAGTCCACATCCATATCACTGCTGTCCATGCCTATCAGGGTCAGTACCATCTGCACAATGAAGATGAGGGAACCGATAACGGCACATCCCCAAAACACTTGCATCCAAGTGTCTAAGCTTTGAAACATTTCCCAAATCGCTTGCATAGTCTTTGTATTTTATTGAATTTCGCCACAAAGATAAGAACTATTTAGGAATTAGGAAAAGGAATTAGAATTTATTTATCATATTCGCTATTTTTTTTGAAAAAGTAACAATTCCGTATTCCTAATACCGCATTCTAATTAAATTTTCTTACCTTTGCAGCCAGAAAATCAAATAGGGACAACATGAAGATAGGATTTGACAACGAGAAATACCTCAAAATACAGTCGGAGCACATCCGTGAACGCATCGCAAAGTTTGATGGCAAGCTGTACCTTGAATTGGGTGGAAAATTATTTGACGACCATCATGCATCGCGCGTTTTGCCAGGTTTCAGACCAGACAGCAAGTTACGCATGTTCAAACAGTTAAGCGATAGTCTTGAAATCGTAATCGTGATTAGTGCCGAGGACATCGAGAAGAACAAGATGCGTGCTGATCTCGGCATCACCTACGACGAGGATGTACTGCGTCTCCGTGACGAATTCATGTCTCGTGACTTCTATGTAGGTTCAGTAGTCATCACCCATTATGATGGACAACGCGCGGCCGACCAATTCCGACATCGCCTCGAACGCATGGGCATCAAATCCTATTGCCACTACCTCATTGACGGCTATCCCCACAACGTGGAACTGATTGCTTCAGATGAAGGATTTGGAAAGAACGATTATGTGGAAACGACCCGTCCGTTGGTCATCATCACAGCGCCAGGTCCCGGCAGCGGCAAGATGGCTGTATGTCTGAGCCAACTCTATGGTGAGCACAAGCGGGGCATCCGTGCCGGTTACGCAAAATTTGAGACATTCCCTGTTTGGAGTCTTCCATTGAAGCACCCTGTCAACATTGCCTATGAAGCTGCAACAGCCGACCTCAACGATGTGAACATGATAGACCCCTTCCATTTCGATGCCTATGGACAAGTGGCCATCAACTACAATCGCGATATCGAAATTTTCCCTGTCCTCAATGCCCTTTTCGAAGGTATCTATGGAGAGAACCCTTACAAGTCTCCCACCGACATGGGTGTAAACATGGTGGGCTTCTGTATCTGCGATGATGAGGTGTGCTGCCAAGCATCAAAGGATGAAATCATCAGAAGGTATTACGACGCCACCAATAAACTGGCTGATGGTGCCTGCAATGAGAATGAAGTGAGCAAGATTCAAATGCTTTTCAATCAGGCCAAGATTACGACAGCCGACAGGCGTGTTACTGTAGCCGCTAACGAGCGAAAGAATCAGACCGGGGTACACTGTGCCGCCATGGAAATGGAAGACGGTACCATCATTACCTCCAAGACAGGTTCTCTTCTTGGCTGTTGCGCCGCCTTGCTTCTCAATGTGATGAAGCATCTTGCAGGCATCGGTCACGATGTTAAGCTCATTCCACAAAGCATGATTGAGCCTATCCAGAAGACAAAAATAGACTATTTACGTGGTACCAACCCACGCCTGCACACTGACGAGGTTTTGGTGGCCATTTCCGTCCTTTCTCAGCACGACGAGAACTGTCGCAAGGCTCTTGAGCAACTTCCCAAGTTGCGTGGCTGCCAGATGCACAGCACCGTCATGCTTGGCGAGGTGGACAGAAAGATTCTGAAGCGTTTAGGCTGCGGACTCACCTGCGACCCCGTGAAAAAGAAGTGAATGGCGTCATAAAAGGAGGAAACAAAGGAAGAAAAAAGATAATATACACGACAACACATTAACAATCAAAACTAACATTATGAGTAATCCCCTATTCAACATCCAGTACGGCCTTTTCGTCGTCACAACATGTGACGAAGGTCGTGACAATGGTTGCATCAGCAACACTGTCGCACAAGTAACAGCACAACCCACACGCATTTCCGTAGCCCTCAACAAGGCTAATCTGACCACCGAACTCATCCAGCGTTCTGGACGATTCACAGTTTCCATCATCAGCGAAGAAGCCGATTTTGAACTGTTCAAACACTTCGGTTTCCAAAGTGGACGTACAGTGGACAAGTTTGCCGATTTTGCCGACTGCCGACGGGTCAGCAACGGAACCTTCGCCATCACTCGCGGCACCAATGCCTTCATTTCTGCAGATGTGGAACAAGCGATTGACTTAGGCACCCACATGCTTTTTGTAGGTCCGGTCACAGAGATGGACGTGCTCGCCGACGTACCATCGGCCACATATAATTATTATCAGTCCAACATCAAGCCAAAGCCACAACCCGTAGGGCAAACGGATGAGGGTAAGACCATCTGGCGTTGTGCCATCTGCGGCTATGAGTATGTAGGTGAAGAGTTGCCCGATGATTTCATCTGTCCCATCTGCAAGCATCCTGCATCAGACTTCGTCAAGGTCGCTTCCAGCACAGAAGCAGTACCGTCCGCCAATAAATATGCTGGCACACGTACTGAGAAGAACCTTGAAGCCGCTTTTGCCGGCGAGTCCATGGCTCGTAATAAATACACTTATTATGCTTCTGTGGCCAAGAAGAACGGTTACGAGCAGATAGCTGCCCTGTTCCTCAAGACTGCTGAAAATGAGAAAGAACACGCTAAATTGTGGTTCAAGCATTTGGGTGGAGTCGGCACTACAGCCGAGAACCTGCTTCACGCTGCAGAGGGTGAGAATTACGAGTGGACTGACATGTATGACACTTTTGCCCGTGAGGCCGATGAAGAGGGGTTCCATGAACTGGCTGAGCAGTTCCGAGGTGTGGCTGCCATCGAAAAGCATCATGAGGAACGCTACCGTGCCCTACTACACAACGTTGAGGCAGCGGAGGTTTTCCGCAAAAGCGGAGTCAATGTATGGGAGTGTCGCAATTGCGGACACATCGTCATCGGCACCGAAGCCCCCGACGTATGTCCTGTCTGCTTTCACCCACAAGCATATTTTGAGGTGAATGCCGAAAATTACTAATTTAATAGGAACTAATTTTGGAATAAGAATTAATCATTTTCTGGGGGAATAAAGCCTTTATTCTCCCAGAAAATCTTCGACCAGTGCCAGTGCCTCAACCTGTGCCACCTCGAGCACGTCGTTGACTACCACCTCGTCGAATTTGTCTGCCTGCGAAAGTTCGTACTCAGCACGCTTGATACGATCATCGATGACGGACGGTGCGTCTGTTCCTCGCGACTCCAGACGCCGGCGAAGTTCCTCAATGCTGGGCGGTTGGATGAAAATACTCAAGGCACGCTTGCCATACAATTTCTTGATGCGTAAGGCTCCGTTCACGTCTACATCGAAGACGACGTTCTCACCTTCCGCCAACTGCTTGTCCACCTGTGACTTCAGTGTTCCGTAGAATTTGTCAGGATAGACCTCCTCGTACTCCACGAATGCATCCTCAGCAATCTTCTGGCGAAACTCGTCAGGCGTGAGAAAGAAATACTCCACTCCGTTCTGTTCCTCACCACGAGGGGCGCGGGAGGTGGCGGAGATGGAGAAATGGAGGTTGAGCCGTTCGGCTCCCCCATCATTCATTATACTGTTGATGATGGTCGATTTTCCTGACCCCGATGGGGCGGCGAAGATGATGAGTTTCCCTTCCATAATTACATGACGTTCAAAACTTGTTCCTTGATTTGCTCCAGTTCGTCCTTCATCTTGACAACGATGTTCTGCATCTCCGCCTGATTGGACTTGGAACCGGTGGTGTTGATTTCACGACCCATCTCTTGAGCGATGAAGCCGAGTTTCTTGCCCTGGCCGTGACCATCTTGCATGGTCTCGATGAAATAGCGGAGGTGATTGGTCAGACGCTGCTTCTCCTCCGAGATGTCAAGCTTCTCGATATAATAAATCATCTCCTGTTCAAGACGGTTCTTGTCATAATCCACACCGATGTTCTGCTCTAAAGCATCGACGATGCGTTGGCGGATCTTCTCCACACGCTCTTTCTCATAGGGTTCGATGGATGCGAGCAAGGCTGCGATGTTGTCAATCTTCTCCTGAAACTTCTGTGCGAGAGCCTGTCCCTCCTGTTTGCGGAAGGCAACCAGTTCATCGACAGCTCCTTCCACGGCCCTGCGAGCCTCGGTCCACTCCTCGTCGGAGAGTTCCTCGACATCGGAATGAGTGAACACGTCGGGCATCCTCAGCAGCGTGCAGTACCAGTCCTCGGGCGCTGGAAGTCCAAGTGCCTGCTGCATCTGTTCCACCTGCTGCTTGTAAGAGCGGACAAGTTCTATGTTGATGGGCGATGCAACCGTGCTCTCCTCCTTTTCAATCCAAAGCACGAAGTCCACCTTGCCGCGCTCAAGTTTCTGCTGCATGATTTGACGCATCTCCATCTCCTTCTCGCGGTAGATGGGAGCGATGCGTGCCGTAATATCAAGTGCCTTGCTGTTCAGCGATTTCACCTCAGCGTGAATCTTCTTTCCTTTGTACTCTACGACGCACTTGCCGTAGCCAGTCATTGATTGTATCATGGTTGAATGCGTGAAATTTTGTGCAAAGGTAGTGATTTTTTTAATTAAAATCCGTACCTTTGCACATATTTTATAATATAAGAGCACTTATAATGTCTGTAATATTACATATTGAGACAGCGACAGACCTGTGCAGCGTGGCTGTAAGTCAGGACAGCGCCATCATTTTCCAGACGGACAATTTGCAAAAAAAAGAGGACAGCCTCAAGGAGGGAGACGAATCGGAGAAGGAGAGTTCTACCAAGGAGGAAGGCGAACAGAAGAAGGAGAGTTCCGCCAAGAAGGGCAAAGGGACGAACCACGCTTCCATTCTTGGCACGATGGTGGACGAGGCTCTTTCCTTTACTGACAATCATGCCATCCCGTTCGACGCCGTGGCTGTGAGTGCTGGCCCAGGCAGTTACACAGGTTTGCGCATCGGTGTGTCAATGGCGAAGGGGCTGGCTTACGGACGCGACTTGAAGCTCATTTCCGTACCGACTTTGGAGGTACAGTGTGTACCGGTTCTGCTGGTACACGACGACCTGCCCGAGGATGCGCTCCTCTGCCCGATGCTCGATGCACGCCGCATGGAAGTTTATACGGCACTTTACACTCGGGCACTCAAGACCGTCCTGTCCACGCAGCCGATGGTCATCGATGAACACTCCTTCGAACAGCAACTCAGTGAGCACCCCATCTATTTCTTCGGCAACGGAGCCGGGAAGTGCAAGACCGTTATCCAGCACCCCAATGCGCATTTCTTCGACGGTGTTCCATTATTGGCCAAATACATGTCGCCGCTGGCGGAGAAGAAGTTCCTGCGGGAAGATTTTGAGGATGTGGCCTACTTCGAGCCAAACTACCTGAAGGAATTCCAAGCCATCAAGGCAAAGAAACTCATATAAAAGAATCATATATATGGATTATAATACTACGAGAGAGAAACTCATCATGCCCGAGTACGGGCGTGGCATCCAGCAAATGGTAGAGCACTGCAAGACCATCGCCGACAAGGGCGAGCGAATGCGTTGCGCCAGAACCATCGTCAGCACGATGGCCACCATGGCCGAGCAGACTGCCAGCCGCGAGGATTTCCAGAAGAAGCTCTGGAACCATCTCGCTGCCATCGCTCAGTATGAGCTCGACATTGACTACCCCGTCGATATTGAGCGTATGGACGATTTGAGCGCGCGTCCCAATCGTCTGCCCTACCCTCAGCACCGCATCAAAAAGCGCAACTACGGCGTCATCGTGGAGCAGTTCACCGACCACCTCACCACCATGGAAGACGGTCGGCAACGTGACGACCTGGCGAGGATGGTGGCGAACCACATGAAGCGTGACCTCTCCAACTGGAGCACCGACTCCATGAGCGACGAGAAGGTGGCGGACGACTTGGCAGAATACACCGACGGAAAGATTCAGCTCGACATTGACCGCTTTCCCCTCATCAGCGACGGCGAACTGCTCAGCACCCGCGTCTCCACCAGCGTTAAGAAAAAGAAGAAAAGATAACCCCCACACTTTGTACATCGCCAAATTGCGCATCTCATCATGGCTTCATTTATCATAGAAGGCGGACACAAACTGCATGGAGAGATTGTTCCTCAGGGTGCCAAGAACGAGGCCCTGGAGGTCATCTCGGCCATTCTGCTGACGGCCGAGCCTGTCATCATACGGAATGTGCCGGACATCCTCGATGTCAACAACCTCATCAACCTCATGAGCAGGATGGGTGTCCGGATTGAGAATCTGGGCGACCACGCCTGGCAGTTCCAGGCCGACCACCTCGACATGCAGTATCTGGGCAGCCAGGAGTTCGTGCAGCGCTGTGCCGCCCTGCGGGGCAGCATCCTCACCCTCGGTCCGCTCCTCGCCCGCTTCCACAAGGCCTGCGTGGCCAAACCCGGAGGTGACCAGATCGGGCGCCGGCGACTCGACACGCACTTCATCGGCATTCAGGAGCTGGGTGCCAAGTTCAACTACAGCATCGAGCGGGGGGTCTATGAGATTGATGCCAACGAACTGCAGGGTACCTACATGCTCCTCGACGAGGCCAGCGTGACCGGCACCGCCAACATCATCATGACCGCCGTCCTTGCCCGAGACACCACCACCATCTACAACGCCGCCTGCGAGCCCTACATCCAGCAGCTCTGCCGGATGCTCAACGCAATGGGCGCCAGGATTTCCGGCATCAGCTCCAACCTGCTCACCATCGAGGGCGTCACCGAACTGCATGGCACCGACCACACCATCCTGCCCGACATGATCGAGGTCGGCTCCTTCATCGGCATGGCAGCCATGACCGGCAGCGACATCACCATCAAGAACGTCAGCTACGAAAACCTCGGCATCATTCCCCAGGCATTCCGGCGCATCGGTATCACCATCGAGCGCATCGGCGACGACATCCACATTCCCGAGCAAGAGCACTACGAGGTGCAGTCCTTCATGGACGGCAGCACCATGGCCATCGCCGACGCCCCCTGGCCCGGCCTCACGCCCGACCTGCTGAGCATCCTCCTCGTCGTCGCCACCCAGGCCAAAGGTTCCGTGCTCATCCATCAGAAGATGTTCGAGAGCCGACTCTTCTTCGTCGACAAGCTCATCGACATGGGCGCACAGATCATCCTCTGCGACCCCCACCGTGCCGTCGTCGTCGGACATGACAACCAGATGAAGCTGCACGGCTCCAAGATGTCCTCGCCCGACATCCGTGCCGGCATCGCACTGCTCATCGCCGCCATGTCGGCACAGGGCGTGAGCATGATCAGCAACATCGAACAGATAGACCGAGGCTACGAAGACATCGAGGGGCGACTCACCGCCCTCGGCGCAGCCATCAAGAGAATCCAATGATCAGACCTGAAGACGTATATCAGATAGGCCGCATGGGCAAGGCGCACGGGCTGAAGGGAGAAATCAACTTCCAGTTCACCGACGACGTGTGGGACCGTGCCGACTGCGACTACATCATCTGCGAGGTCGACGGCATCCTCGTCCCCTTCTTCATCGAGGAATACCGTTTCCGCAGCGACACCACCGCCATCATGAAGCTCGAGGACATCGACACCCTCGAAGCCACCCAGATGCTCGTCAACAGTCCCGTCTTCATCGAGAAGAAATACCAGGAGGAACTCGACGACGACGAAGTCTCTCTCCACTACTTCATCGGCTTCCGCATGACGGACGGCGACAGCGGCCAGCTCATCGGCACCATCACCGCCATCGACGACCAGACCGACAACTGGCTCTTCATCGTCGCCCGTCCCGACGGCAGCGAGGTGATGATTCCAGCCCACGAAGAGTTCATCGCCGAAATCCGACAGGAAGAAAAGACGATGGTGATGGACCTGCCCCTCGGGCTGCTGGAACTGTGACGAGCCCCCCACCTTCCTTCTTGATTTTCAGCTCTAACTGCAGCATCAATCAATTGGTTTTAATTAGTTAAACAATAGGGTTAAGTGAAAGTCTCGGGACTTTTGCTTCATCGAGCGTGCTCAGTTGTTCAGTCGGGGCGCCTCAGTTGTCTGGTCGGGGCGCCTCAGTTGTTCGGTCGGGGCGCCTTAGTTGTTCAGTCGGGGCGCCTCAGTTGTTCGGTCGGGGCGCCTCAGTTGTTCAGTCGGGGCGCCTCAGTTGTTCAGTCGGGGCGCCTCAGTTGTCCGGTCGGGGCGCCTCAGCCTTCAACTTTCGACGGCAAAGGCAAGCAAATCCCCGCAAATCAGGAAACTTTTCCCCAACTTTATCTCCCTATCCCGTTTTATTCGAGCCCACGCCCGACAATAAAAGTTAAAACTAAAGGTTTTCCTTTGTATTCTGCCCGATTTACACTAACTTTGCACTCGAAAACTTCGTTCGAACGACATCATGAAGAAAAGAATATGCATCTTGGGCTCGACGGGGAGCATCGGCACACAGGCGCTGGACGTGATCGGACAGCATGCGGACCTTTATGAGGCGTATGTGCTGACGGCGTACAACAATGCCGACCTGCTCATCAGTCAGGCAAGACAATACAACCCCTCGGCGGTGGTCATCGCCAAGGAATCGAACTACGAGAAGGTGAAGGAGGCACTCTCCGACCTGCCCATCAAGGTCTATACGGGAGCCGACGCGCTCTGCCAGGTGGTGCAGGACGACAACGTGGACATCGTGCTGGCATCGATGGTGGGATTCGCCGGACTGGAACCGACCATCGCCGCCATCAAGGCGAAGAAGATGATTGCGCTGGCCAACAAGGAGACGCTCGTCGTGGCTGGTGACCTCATCACCCGACTGGCGAACGAGAACCGGGTGCCCATCCTGCCTGTGGACTCTGAACATTCTGCCATCTTCCAATGCCTGGAACCGGGCAACCGCATCGACAAGATTCTGCTGACGTGCAGCGGCGGTCCCTTCCGCCATTTCACGAAAGAGCAACTGCGCACGGTGACGAAGGCTGATGCCCTCGCCCACCCCACTTGGAACATGGGTGCGAAAATCACCATCGACTCGGCCACGCTGATGAACAAGGGCTTCGAGGTGATTGAGGCAAAGTGGCTCTTCCGCGTGAAGCCCGAACAGATTCAGGTGGTGGTGCATCCACAGTCGGTCATCCACAGTGCCGTGCAGTTTGAGGATGGTGCCGTAAAAGCGCAACTTGGTGTGCCTGACATGCGTCTGCCCATCCAGTATGCATTCAGTTATCCGAAGCGTCTCACGCTCAATGGTGAGCGGCTCGACCTCTTCAGCCTGAAAGACCTCACGTTCGAGAAGCCGGACATGGAGCGTTTCCGCTGTCTGAATCTGGCATACGAGGCACTGCATCAAGGTGGCAACATGCCCTGCATCGTCAATGCAGCCAACGAGGTGGCTAACCGTGCCTTCATCGATGACCGGATTGGCTTTGAACAGATTGCCGACATCATAGAAAAGACGATGGAAAAGATTGACTTCTCCACCGAATCAGCATTAGAAACCTATTTACAAACCGATCACGAAGCGAGACAGTACGCTTCCACATTATTATAATATATATACATGGATACAATTCTCATCAAGGGATTGCAACTCATCGTCGCCCTCGCACTGCTCATCATTCTGCATGAGGGCGGCCATTTCTTTGCAGCAAAGATATTCAAGGTAAGGGTAGAGAAGTTCTACCTGTTCTTCGACTGGAAATTCAGCCTCTTCAGCACCTACAGCAACTGGTGGCGCAAACTCATGGGCAAGGCTCCTGCCAAGAAGAAGGAGAACGGCTCATACGAATACGAGGGCACGGAATACGGCATCGGCTGGATTCCCCTCGGTGGCTACGTGGCCATCTCCGGCATGGTCGATGAATCATCCTTCAAGGAGGACGGCAGCCAGAAGAGTTTCTGGAAGCAACTGCCCCAGCTGATGAAGAACATCATCATCAAAAACTCCGAGGTGAAGGGCGAACCCTGGGAGTTCCGCACCCATCCTGCCTGGCAGCGCCTCATCATCATGCTCGGCGGCATCATCATGAACTTCATCACCGCCTTCGTCATCTATGCCATGGTGCTCTTCACCTGGGGCGAAAGCTTCGTGAAGAGCGAGGACATGACGTACGGCATGAAGTTCTCCGAGCAGGCCCAGGCCGATGGCTTCCGCGACGGCGACATCATCATCAAGACCGACGACGAGGTGGTGGAGTCGTGGAGCACCTCCATCTTGCAGGAGATGTCGAACGCCAAGACTGTCACCGTCCTTCGCAACGGCAAGGAGGTGGTCATCAACATGCCAGAGAAACTCTCCCTGCTCGACATGATTGAACCTCCACTCTATGCCGCCATGCGTGCACCCCTCCAAATCGACAGCATCCTGCCAGGCACTCCCGCCGAGGACATGGGTCTGAAGAAGACCGACAGGATTTGCTCTGTCAACGGCATCGAGGTAGAGGATTTCAATGACTTCCAGAACAGCCTCATCGCCCTGCAGAAGGCCCTGCCCGAGAATGCCAACTTCGGCGACAGCCTCAAGGCACGGCAAATCACCCTCGTACTGAACGACTCCGTCACCAAGCAGGTGACCCTCACCCCCGAATTTACCCTCGGCTTTGCCAACGCCATGCCCTATCAGGACAAAATCACGACGAAGACCTACGGATTCTTCGAGTCCTTCCCGGCAGGCGTGAAATATGGCTGGGCCACGCTGACCAGCTATGCCGACCAGATGAAGTACATCTTCACCAAGAAGGGAGCACGTCAGGTCGGTGGTTTCATCAGCATCGGCAACATCTTCCCCGACTCATGGAACTGGCAGAGGTTCTGGCTGCTCACAGCCTTCCTCTCCATCGCCCTGGGCTTCGTCAACGTCCTGCCCATCCCCGCCCTTGACGGTGGCCATGCCCTCTTCGCCACCTTCGAACTCATCACCGGCAAGCGCCTCAACGACAACTTCCTCCTCGTGGTGCAGTACTTCGGCATGTACCTCCTGCTGGGACTCATGATTCTGGCGCAACTGAACGACATCCTGAGACTGTTCCATCTATGAAGATACTTGCCGTCGGCATGAACTATGCCAAACATATTGACGAGTTACACACTAAAGAAGAGCAAAATTCGTTATTACATACAGAACCCGTCCTGTTCTCCAAGTTCGACTCGAGCATCATCCAGCCAGGAAAGCCCTTCTTCGTGCCCGATTTTGCTGACCGGTTCGACTACGAGACCGAGATTGTGGTGAAGATAGCCCATGTAGGCAAGGACATCAGCGAACGCTTTGCTCACCGATATTACAACGAACTGACGGTCGGCATCGACTTCACCGCCCGCAACCTGCAGAAAGAACTCCGTGAGAAGGGGATGCCTTGGGAATGCTGTAAGAGTTTTGACGGCAGTGCCGCACTCGGCAAGTTCATCAGCAAGGACGAGTTGGGATGCGACGTGCAGGACATCCATTTCCACATGGATCTGAACGGCGAGCGCCGACAGACAGGACATACGGCAGACATGATCCACACCATCGACCACATCATCGCCTATGCCTCCAAGTTCTTCACCCTCAAGACTGGCGACCTCATCTTCACGGGCACTCCCAATGGCATCGGCGAAGTGAAGGAAGGCGACAAGATTGAAGCCTACATCGGCGAGAGGAAACTGCTCGATTTAAGAATCAAGTGAGTTGAGGGGAGAGTTGAGAGTTTAGAGACGAGATTATGACACGAAAGATATACACATTATTTATTATATGGGCATTAGCCATTGGCATCAGTGCCCAATCTCGCTATGCCGAGCATTCCAGACTTGCCACGGGCAAGTGGGTGAAGATTCGGGTGGCGAACGAAGGTGTGTATCAACTGACGAGTGCCAATCTCAAGAGCATGGGTTTCAGCGACCCGAAGAAAGTCTGCCTCTATGGCTACAACCTACCTTTCCTGCCTGAAGCCAACATTGAGAATCTCGATGATGACCTCACCGAGATACCCCTCTACCGCAAAAGCGACGGCACCGTCCTCTTCTATTCCTGCGGAACGACCCAATGGACGCGCAAGGATGAAAGCAGCGCCTTCACGCATCGCAACAACCCCTATTCCAAATATATCTACTACTTCCTGACCGAGACGGCTGGCACTCCTGCCGCTTTCAGCAAGTCAGAAGCCCCAACCGTTACGGGCAAAAAACAAACCACTTACTATGCCTATGCCCTCCACGAGGAAGACGCATACTCCTTCATCAATGCCGGACGCACGTTCTTCGAGGCTCACGATTATGCCAATAATCCACAAAAGACTTACCAACTGAATTTCGGCAACCCCACTTGCGGCGATGTGACCATCGACGTCCAGTTCGGAGTCGCCGGCTCCACGTCCTCCACGCTCAATGTATCCGTTGGCGACAACACATTGGGTTCCATCGCCTTTTCTCAGTTGGCCAACTATTCCGATGCCTCCGTCAACAGCAAGTCCTTCACGCTCTACGATCAGACGGCATCGTCTCTGAGCGTCAAGCTGAAACATACACGTGCAGCCAACGTCTCCGGACACCTCGACTACATCCGTGCTACAGCCGAAGCACAACTGTCCATCAGCGGCAAGGACTATGTATCCTTCCGTCCCAACACCGACGGCACCAGCACTTTCGAACTGGCAGGAGCCAACTCCTCCACCAGCATCTGGGAGGTCACAAGCCCTGCCACCACCCATGAACTGACGGGCACGCTGACAGGTACCACCTATAAGGCAACAGCCTCCGGCGCCAGATTCACCAATCAGTATGTGGCAGTCAACACCTCAGCCACCTTCCCCACCCCACAGACCGTCGGGAACGTGTTGCACCAAGACCTCCACGGACTCGACACCATCAACCTGCTCATCATCGTGCCAGCCAATGGCAAACTGACGGCGCAGGCTCAACGCTTGGCGGCAGCACACACGCACTACGACGGCATCCGATGCGCTGTCATCCCTGCAGATCAAATTTACAACGAGTTCTCGTCCGGCACACCCGATGCGACCGCTTATCGCCGCTTGATGAAGATGCTTTACGACCGTCAATGCAAGTCATCCCCACTCACCGCCAAGGAGAAGGGGGGGCTGAACCTTTTGCTGTTCGGCAACTGTATGTGGGACAATCGCTTCGTCACCAATGGACTCACGTCAAAGTCGCAAGACGATTACCTTTTGGTCTATGAGTCAGATAACTCATGGTCACACACCGACTCCTATGTTGCGGAAGAATATTTCACCTTACTGGCTGACGGCAAGGGCGTATCGCCACTCAAGGAAACACCCGACTGCGGCGTAGGCCGTCTGCCCGTTTCCAATGAGTCCGATGCCCGAAATGTGGTTGATAAACTCATCAACTACATGAGCAACACCTATGCAGGAGCCTGGAAGAACACCATCTGCATGATGGGCGATGACGATAAGACCAACATCCACATGGAAGATGCCGAGAACGTGCTGACCAACACCCAGGCCAAGTTTCCCGACTATCACTACAAGCGCATCTATTGGGACAGCTACACCATGCAGCAGAGCACGACGGGCAAGACCTATCCCGATGTGTATGCCGACATCAATAAGATGATGGAGGAAGGTGCGCTCATCATGGACTACACCGGACACGGTGCCGCCTACACCCTTTCCCATGAGTTGGTGCTGAAGACCGCCGACTTCCAGAAATGGTCTTCCCCACGACTTCCAGTATGGATAACCGCAGCCTGCGACATCGCACCGTTCGACATGAACATCGAGAACCTTGCCTGCGAAGCCGTGCTGAACAAGCAGGGAGCAGCGGTGGCATTCATCGGAACGGCACGAACCGTCTATTCATCACCCAACCGCATCCTGAACCGCAATTTCATGTCGCACGTACTGGGCACCAAGAACAACGGCGAGCACTATACCCTTGGAGAGGCATTGGCACAGGCGAAAGCCGACATCATCAACTCCAAGAAGAACTCATACATGTCGAAGACCGACTCCATCAACAAGGTTCACTTCGTCCTGCTTGGCGACCCGGCCCTGCAGCTCATCACACCAACCCATCAGGTGAAGATTGACAAGTTCAACGGCCAAACCATCGACACCGACAATCCGCCCACCATCTCGGCAGGCGAGACAGTCACGGTCGAGGGACACATCGTCAATCCTCAAGGAGAGAACGCCACGACATTCGAGGGCACTGTCTCCGCCATCGTTTATGACAGCGAGGAACACATCGTCTGCAAACTCAACTCAGGCATCGACATTGACGCATACGAATACGATGACCGCACACGCATCCTCTATTCAGGCACAGATTCCGTCAAGGCCGGCACGTTCAAGTTCACCTTCCCCGTACCGCTCGACATCAACTACTCCGACCTTTCAGGACTCATCAACCTCTATGCCATCAACACGCAGAAGGACATTGAGGCAAACGGCACCTTCGATGATTTCCTCATCGGCAGCACATCAGCCGAAGAGAAAGCCGACACCGAAGGTCCGACCATTGCCGCCTTCTCCAACGGACGCAATGTTTCTGACATCAGTTACACCAGCGAGACCCCGACCCTCCGCATCGAGCTGAACGACCCCAGCGGCATCAACACCACAGGCAACGGACTCGGACATGACATCGTGGCCATTATCGACAACAACGAGGCAACTACATACACATTAAACAATTATTACAGCCAAGCTGTGGGCGATTACACCTCCGGCACCGTCACCTACAAGTTGCCTGTCCTGTCCGCCGGCAAGCACAGTTTGGTCATCCGAGCCTTCGACACCCTCAACAACATGGGCGAGCAGGCTTACTCCTTCGAGGTGGTGACTGGTCTCGTCGAGGTCTATGACTTTTTCGACCCATCTGGACGGAAAGTCTATAGCAGCAGCGAGCAGAAGCCATCCCTTCCTCCAGGCGTTTACATCCGCCGCACCCGTCTCACCTCACCCAGGGGAGACATCACATCTTCGTCACAAAAGTACCTCATCACACAATAAAAAGGCTCATCCCTCGTTTCTATTAGAGGGTTTCCCCACAAGGGACTTGTTCATCATCGCACAACCGGTGCAAGCATGAACCCTATCATCAAATAATTCAAGACAAAAGATGAAGCAACTACTTTTCATACTCACCTTCTTGATGCTGACCATCTCGGTTCAAGCACAAGACGTGAAGAATCAACTCAACCCCGTCTATCACGGTGCCAATTCGCTGGCCATCGCCCCCGATGCACGTGCCGGCGGTATGGGTGATGTCGGTGCTGCCACTGACCCTGACGTCAACTCACAGTACTGGAATCCTGCCAAGTATCCGTTCTGCATCAGC
>CADCQH010000158.1 GCA_902803605.1 uncultured Bacteroidales bacterium
TATCGTGCTGTTGACGATAGACGGCACGTCTTACGACGAGATTGAAGTGAAAGTGACTGATCCGAACAGAACGATTCGTGACCAGATCAACAGCATCGTGCAGGTGTTCGAACTGCCTAAGATGGATAATGGTGGTAACCCCATCCAGTATCTGTTGGGCAAATTGATGGAGGAAGACGAGGAACCTGCAATTTTGGAATTTGAAGATGAGAATGGTCGTGAAATGGCGCTTATCGACTACGACATCCAGCCCATGGATCACCTGCACCTCATTTCTGTGCCCATCGCAGGGTAATGCCTTCTATCATTATTAACTTCTAAAACACAACGTCATGAATCCTGCAATCAAGAATTTTGATGAGAAAGAATTGTCAGGTCGCGATGCGCGCCTGCTTCAGGAATGGAAAGAACTCGATGCTGTGTGCAGCAAGCGCAGAGCCTCCAGCCCAGACATCCGCAAACCTTCTCTCTCCTATATCATACGACGCAAAAATGCGACAGGACTGCCCACAGAATACGAAATCTGGTATCGTGTGAAATCCATCGTGGGAGTAGAAGACACTGAGCCTCCACGTAAACCCATTTTCGGCAATCTGCACAAGATGAGCGTGGTGCTGCCCAACAACTACCCATCAGCAGATGGTAATCCTGTCTTCACTTTCATTACGGACATCTGGCACCCCAACATTCGCTACTCAGGTAGTTTCAAGGGACATGTTTGCCTCACCATCAAGGAGATGGGTGTACTGGCATCTATCAAGGACTTGGTTCTTCGTGTAGAAAGATATTTGAAATATCAAATGTATCATGCTCAGAACACCTATCCTTATCCAGAAGACCAAAGTGTGGCAGAATGGGTGCGTGAAGAAGGTGAGCCTAATGGCTGGGTGAAGTTCACGCAAGAAACGGCAGAGCCGGAAGCACCTCAGCCTGTTGCTGAGACACCAACGGAAGAAGTAAAGCCTGCCAAGCCCAAGATTTCGTTGAGCATCTAATCCTTGCATCAGCATTTTATCAGAACATTTAACTAATGACCCATTAAGACCTATCACTAACATGAGAAAAATTGTTCTATTCATATTCACTTTTTGTATCTTCAGCCTGAGCGCAATGGCTGACGAACAGAAGAAAGTACTCCTGAGCAATGATCAGAGCGAGCAGACCATCAATCTGGGCTTCTGCAACATCTTTGCCCGTCTGAACGCAGAAGATGAGTCTGGCATTGTGAGCGTAGAGTTGGAGAACCTTGACGAGTCAAAAGTCCTCATCGTTTTTGACCGAGCCTATCCTGAAAAGGTCATCAAGAAAATGTCAAAGTCAATGTCAATCGTCTATGACAAGACTTTTGGTGGCAAGGCAAAGAATCGGCTCATTGACCCATGCAGTACGCCCATGGAGGGAGTACAGTTGGTCAAGCCATCAGATAAGGCACAATTGACAGAAGTACCTGTAAACAACGGAGAAAACGCAGTATGCCTCATCCCCATCTACATCGCCAAGCAGAAAGGCAAGAAAGTGATGATGCTGGAGAAACAACTCATTGAGTTGAACATCGAAGCAGACCTGAAACCAAGCCCTGAATATGTGGCGATGGAAGATAAGTACACTGCTATCGAGAAGGAAATTGACCGTCAGACATTCTGTCCCAATCCAAAGCACAAGACCTCACTGGAAAAGCAGGAAGCACCTTATGTGAAGAAGATTGAGGACTTGAAGGCTGAGATTGATCAACTCATTGCATCGCACAATTGGAAGGAGGAGGATGGTGGTTACATCCGCTACACTGCCCTGAAGAATAAACTGGAGGCCATCGACCTAAGCAGCCGTGAACGCGACTGCGGACGCCATAAAGGAGGCGGAGGTGCAAGTGGTCATAACTGTTCTTACTGCTCATTGTCACTCCAGCAAATCTATCACAAGATGGATGACTACTACAAGAAGATATACAGCAGCAGTGACCGTAAAGCCGCTAAGGCTAAGGTCATCAAGGAAGTGAATGCACTCTATCAGTGCTGCACAGACCCAACTTGTAGCAAACATGCCTCAGCATGGAAAAGTGGAGGTGAATACAAGACAAAAATCATCGAACGCTACAACCGCATTTCCAACTTATGACAATGCGCTTTATCAAACATATCAGCCTGGGTGCGTTAGTCCTCTGCAGCATGACCACTTCAGCCAAAGAAGTGAAGGACACGCTCTACTCCAGTTCAGGCGATCGCATCATACTTACTTATAACGTGACCAATTCTGGGGGGCAAATGAATGTCCGCTTTACAGGGGCGCAGAAGAAACTTGGCCAAAGCAACCAGAAGAAGTATAAGAAGTTAGACGAAGTGGCAGTGGTATTCTTCGACCGTAACGGGAACTACCCTGACATGAAGTTCGATGGCATGGAGACCAAGGCCTTCATGGTGCCTGCTAATGTGACCTACTCTCGTTCTGGTGATGGATACTTCCTCATTAACGACAACCCTTCCTTGCAATTCACTGTGGCACCAAATGAAGATGCCGTACTGAATCTGCCCATCTATCTGGCCAGTTACGAAGGGAAACGGCACTACAAGGTGTTTTCCCAATGCGGCACACTTGCTTTGAGTAGCAAACAGACGAAGAAAAGCGGTGGCAGCCAAGGAGGTGGCAGCAGAAGTGGTCACCAAGGAGGTAGTGACGTCCATGCTGCCAATGCAGACAACATCCAAATAGAGGGTATTACCTCAGAGGAACTCGTCGATGAGGGTTTGTCACCATCAGAAGAAGCGCTCATTCGCATCAATGGCGTGAAGTCCATGTTAGAAGAGGCAACAGAATATCCTTTCGATGAAGAACTGACCCACGAGGTATCCATGTTGCGAGAACTCCGTTTCAAGGTTACTGATGACGAAGATGTCAGCAAGCAGATCACAGAAGTGCTCTCACTCTACGATGCCAAGAAAAAAGAATTGGCTGGAGCAGCCAAAGCCGACCAACAGGCACAGGCTGCACAACAGGCACAAGCAGCGCAAGCCGCTCAGGCACGTAGCGACTCCATCTCTGCTGCACAGATTCTTCAGTCAGAAGAAGACAAGAAGAACATGATGTGGATCGGCGGTGGCATTGGAGCACTGATTCTTCTCTTTATAGGTGGCAAACAAATCATACAGATGGTCAATCAGAACAAACTCCAAAAGCAGCAACAAGCGATGATGGAAAACATGATGAACATGACACAACCATCGGCGAATGCCGCTGCACATATTCCTGGCTTAGATGGGCTATCTGGACTGTCTGGAACGGGAAACTTATCCGACCTTTCCAATATGGGAGGAGCAGCAGCCGCCATCCCTGGTATGAAAGAAGCACAGAAAGCTGTCAACAACGCGAAATCCACTGCTCAACAGGTTCAGCAACAGACACGTACCATGAGCCGAGAGGCAGAGGCCGCCAAGCAGAAATTGATGAGCATGAGAGCTGCCAAACAAGGAAAAGCAGAACCAGCTGTTGGGCAAACTCCAACGGCACAACCACAGGGAGCAACTGGATCACATCCACAAGTTGCAGCGAAACCTCAGACACACGCTTCTCTCAACGATGCCATACCTGCAAAGTATAAGCGTCTGGCACCTAAACGAAAAGATACACCCAACACCTAATTCACTCTTCTCACACATTTGACACAATGAAAAAGAGATTTATTCTATCCTTTTTAGTTGGCATTCTCACTGCTGGCCTTAGTATACAACTATCAGCAAAAGAAGTGGAAAATGCTGTCGTTATCTCAGCCTTCCGCCAACATCTTGAGTCCATTCCTTATCTGAACGAAGCCAATATGCAGACGTTGAACGCAGAAATTAGCGAACATGTCAAGTGCTTACAAAACTGGTCAGACAAGGAAGCATATATCAAAGACCATGAACTTCAAAGCTACCTGGACCGTCAAAAAGGCTCGCTGAAATACTATCAGAATAGTGCCTATGCCATGATTGACGACTTTCTTCTGCAATATGCAGAACAGGGCATTGAAAACGAGCAGGCCTGCCGAGACAGTCTGATGGCCGTGCTCAACGATCGTACTGGCATGTGTGAGACCAACCTCAACTTGCTTGAAAGAGAAATGAACAACAATGAGGAACAATCCTTCCTTGACACTATAAATTGGACATGGGTCATTATCGTGGCCGTACTTCTGGTATGCATTATCTTGTTGATTTCTCTGTCAGGAAGGAAACAAAAAGGAGTTGTTCCACAGCCAAAGCCCATGCCCTCCAATGGAGGTTCTAATGGCAATACTGCAGGCATCGTCGTTCGACGCAAGACAGCCACCATCCTCAAGAAGCAAAGTTTGGAAGATGTGATGGATAACCCTGCCTATCTGAAAGTGGATGCGATTGACTTCTGTGAGGAATCAGCAGTCAGAAGACTCTATATCAAGAATACGTGCATCATTGATTTATACAATATGTATGCAAGCGACTTGGCCAATCCCAACAATGCCAAAGAAAATGGTTGCATGGTGTTAGGCCGATGGGTTCACGACACAGAATCTGGTGAGTATTACGTGTCATTGGAACAGTTAGTAATGCCAGGTGACGATGCCGTCTTTAAGGAATACGAGTTGAACTTTGGTGGAAAAATCAAGTTAAGCGTATTGGAACAACTGCGTCGTTTACGTCGTGAAACCAACATGCAGTATGACCTCACTTGTTGGGTGCATTCTCACCCTGGATTGTCTGTATTCTTCAGCAATTCTGATTTGAGTGTACAAATGCAATTGAAACACCCAACTCATCCAAACTTCCTCACAGCTCTTGTCGTGGACACGCTTACTCCCAAAGAAGATGTAGGTATATTCACTTTCCGTCGTGATGGAAACATCAACTCGAAGAATGAACTAACCAAGATGTATTCATTGAAGGAATGGTACGCATGGGCACAGAAGAGCCTCAACGAACCACCAACAACACCAAAAGATACAGAGACGAAGGCGGTTGAGACACCATCTGAACCAGTTTCCCCCATCACTTCCACTACGACTTCTTCAGATGGAGCCAATTATCAATATTCCAGCAATTAAAATGAAGACAATGATAAAGAAACTATGGTTGATTGGCGTCTTTTGCGCCATGGTGCTGCAAGTCGTAGCACAGGATGTGTCGCGAATAGAATTCTGCGACAAGAAATACGAGTATGGGATTGGACGGGACAGCATTACGCTGTTCATGAAAGTTGTGGATTCTGAGGGGAAGTCCTGCAAAGAACTATCACCAAACGATTTGGAAAAATATCTGGTCATCTATGAAGACAAATCCATCATTGCACCAGACCGTCGACATATTTCGTTTGTAAGTTCAGGACAAAGGATTCCGTCTGACTTCACATTCTCTGTTTTGGTCGATCTAAGCATTCCAGAAGAGGGGAAGGGACAGATTTATGAAGCATTCGGACAATTGGTGGAAAGTGCTCCAGATAGTAGCGTGTACCTCTCCTTCTTTGGTGATGACGTGACAGCCAGCCAATTAGTAACAAAGCAGAATCTGAAGAGTTTTGAGTCGAATTTTAAGACACACTCAGAGAATAAATATTTTTATGGTGCTCTCTATGCGAAGTTGGCTGAGTTCAATGCCAGTGGAGCGGAAATGGAAGGTGAAGTGAACACTGCAGAGAACTACAGCCGCAATGCAGCCATTACGACTCGCGCTCAACGTGCAAAAGACAAAAACATCCTCTTTGTTTTCACTGAAGGTAACAAGCGTCCAGATGATGAAGTCATTTCGTTCATTGAAGTGACCGACTATCAATCAGATGCCTCAAAGTTGGTACCTCGTGTCTATGCTTTCTACTACACAGGTGAGGGCATGGATGAGAATGTCGAATTGACACTACAAGGCGTATCAGCTCCACGCGATGCCAACGGCAAGGTGTTGGGTGACCGCAAAGGTTCTTACATTCCTTCAGCAGACCTTGGCAATGTCTTGAACAACTTCCAGCAAGTGGTGAAAGATGCCATGTACGATTTTGCTTTTACCTACCGTGCTACAGAGGGTAAAGCATACACAGGGCGTGTATCTTACTCGGCCGAATGGAAAGGCATGGAGGCAGGCACAAGCGACTATTCTATCGGTACAGCAGAAACGCCTTGGCCGCTGCATGAGGAGAGTGCAGGCGATATGGTCACAAAATTATTAGTAGCTGTGCTTGTGGCCGTACTGACCATCGTTTTCTTCTTCCTCATTATGAAGGTGCTGGTACCATTCTTCAAGTCGAAGAGCTTTGAATCAAAATACTATAAAAAATACGTGCCAGAAGAGAATGTGCAACGTCGAATCTGCACCTACTGCCGTCAGAATATCGAACCAGGGCAGTTAGTCGTGACGAAATGTAAACACATCATCCATGTGAACTGCTGGCAACAGAATGGTTACAAGTGTGTGGAATATGGTCAAAACTGTAAAGATGGTATTCAGGAACATGTTGACCTGAAGGATATGTTCAGTGCCTCATCTATGAGAGAAAGCATGCAGGTGTTCTCTGGTATTGGCGCTGGTCTTATCAGCTGGATTATCTTTGAATTGACAGGACGTGGTTTGTTCCCATTTATTGGCGATTTCTTTGCCAAGACATTCTTCCTGAACGAAGAACAGGCCGGGAACTTCTTTGACGACTGTTCTGGTAAGGTTTCAGCCTTCTTAACAGTGGGTCTGTTGTTAGGCTTCTTCCTTTCTTTAGTATTCCGTTTCAATGATGAATACCGTAACAAGAGTGCCTTGATCTACTTGAAGATAGTCGGTCTCTCATTGCTTACAGGTATCATCGGTATGGTGGCCATGGCCATAGGTGGTATCATTTTCTGCTTGTTACTTTCGGCTGTGGGAACCACCTACATCCCATGGTACTGCTCTCTGCCCGCATACATTTTATTCTCCATATTTACAGCATTGAGCCTCACCATCAAATCATCCATTCCTCTGAAAAGTGCCTTCATCGGCGGTCTATGCTCAGCTGTCATCGGCTTCATTGTGCTCTATTTCAGCGGTAGCATCAGCGGCAAATATGGATGGATGAATATGCTGCTGGACTTCATCATCTATGGTGGCGGACTGGGTGCCTCCCTCGTCACGGTACGTATGTTGGCGGAAAAATACTTCCTTGTCATCAAAAACGGAGTGAAGGCAGGACAGCGCATTCCTATTCATAAATGGATGAATGCGACAGGTGGCGGCAAGAAAGTTTCTATCGGCATGACGGGGGAATGTGAAGTGCAGATGAACTGGGAAAAGAGTAGCAAGGTTGCCAAAGAACACGTGCAACTCTATATTGACCAGGTCAAGACATTGCCAATGGTCAAGCCGCTCGCTCCTGGCGTTATCTACAATGTACGTTCCGAACTCACTGTAGGCAAGCCAATGATCCTCTCCAATGGTGACACGTTCAAAATTGGTGACACCATCTTTGAATATGAGGAGCAATAAGTTCTAAACTTTCAAACAAACATCAACAAACTCATTTCCTATGGCAGAAGTGAAACTGGCCTACGAATGGGGTGACGGGGTCTACACCCTCCTCTCTTGGTTCAAGAAGGAGAAGGTGAAAGATGCTCATGTACTCGTCGCTGGTGCTGGGGCATTGGGCAACGAAGTAGTGAAAAATCTGGCGCTTTTTGGAGTCGGTCACATCTATGTAGTCGATTTCGACCAAATAGAAATCTCCAATTTGACTCGTTCGGTATTGTTCCGTGAAGAAGATGCCTACAACCATGCCTTTAAGGCGGACATCGTAGCAAAACGTGCCATGGAGATTAACCCGCAAATAAAAGTAACGCCCATTGTAGGAAATCTTTTCTCAGAAGTAGGCTTCGGTTTATATAACTCCGTAGATGTTGTCATCGGGTGTCTCGACAGTCGCATTGCCCGATATCAGCTCAACCGTCTCTGTATGCGTGCTGGCAAGACTTGGATTGATGGCAGCATCGAAAACATGACTGGTGCTGTAAGAGTTTATGCACCAGGCAAGAGTTGTTATGAGTGCGGACTCTCACGCGAGGAGTTTAATAACATCATGCTCCGCACTGGTTGTGCTGACGTGGTGCGTACCCAAGGTAAGGCCGGCCGAATAGCCACCACACCCATCAGTGCATCCATCGTGGGAGCCATGCAGGTGCAAGAAGCCATGAAGGTTATCCACCAAGAAGAAGGTGAAGAAACACCTTTCAAGACTTTAGAGGGAAAGATGCTACGCTACGAAGGTCTGACTAATACAATGAACATCTACAAGTTTGCCTCGTGGAAGAGCAATTGCCCAGCCCATGAACGATGGGACAAAATTACGCAAGGCATAGAGCTTTCAGCCACACAGACAGTTACCCAGGTGTTGAAGAAGCTGAAGGATGCGCTCAATGCAAACATGGTGGAAATTAATATGCGCAACAACAAGTTCATAGACAAGATTATTTCTGACCAGCCTGAAAAAGAGTTTGAAGTAATGATTCCAGAGTCAAAACTTGATGCCTACATCAAACAGAATGAGGAATTGCGCAAACTCAGTTATCGCACGCTGTTCCATAAACACTTTTACGAGAACATCGATAAATCTTTTCCTTATAAGAACTTGACTCTCCAACAGATTGGCATTCCACTTTTCGATGTCATCGAAGTGTCAACCGACAAGGGAGTGTATCATGTGGAACTGACGAATGATGCCAGTCTATACATCTAAAGATGCAAGAAACAGTGACCTTACCACAACTGCTGCCAGTTGACATCAATGCCGAGTTGCTCTTGGCATATTACCCTGAGGGAACTTGCAAAATATCGTTCAGTGGTTTACATAAACGTAACACCTACAACGATATTGTGGACATGGAACAGCTGTCCAATGAGGCTATACACCTCACTCTTAGCCGGAATAGCCTTTACAACGCTCTTCCAGAATACATGTTTCACCCCATCGACCGTTTCGACAATCTCCCCAAATCAGAAGAAAAGGAACGTTTCGAGCAAGAATTGGAGAAACAAGCCGAAGAGATTGCTAACGCTTACAGTTTTTTTGCGCCCATTGACATTCTATTGTTTCGTTTGAGAGCGCAAGTGAGGGAAAAAGTCGAAGCCTATACCAAAGAAAATGTCATCATACAACAGATTGTGGGGGATACCATCACACCACAGCAATACAGCAACCGTTTCATTCGGCAACTACTCCCCTATCTCCCTCAAAGCCGACTGATACGTGGCAACAAGACGTTACTCACGCTGATGCTCAGAAAGATTTTCCTCGAAGAGGGTCTCCGTATTCGTCTGGAAACAAAAAAACAACAGCAACACGATGATAGTCCACGTTATGCAGATTGTATTGACATGGAAGTTGGCGATGGATTTTTAGGACGTGATTATGACGACATTGTAACAACATACAATATCCAATATTGGAACGAACAAGAAAGCGGTGAAAACTTTTTCATCTTCCTTGACGAGATTGAAGAATTTCGACAGTTCGTGCAAGATTACTTTTTATCCGTCGAGGAGGAACTACGGTTCGATATCTCCCATGATGAGGCACCAATGCAACTGACAGACACGGACTCTTCTCATTATCTTAATTATAACATCAATATCTAACATCTATACCATATTATGTCAAAAAGAATTAGCTGGAAAAAGGGCATGCGTCTGACTGACGAAGTATTACGCTCAGCCGACCAATGCACAGCTGAGGCGATTAGTCAATCCCTCATGCTGGCATCTGCAGGCCGATTTGGCTTGTTACCCTCATTACGTCCATTCCAATTATCACTCAACATTGCAAGCGGATACGTGGAAGTGACGAATCTTGACGTGTTAGCCATCACACGGGCTGGTGATATCATTGACTGCACTATAATGGGAGGTCTTACAAACGTTTCCAACACACAAGTTCCTCTTTCCAATGAAGAAGAAGAACTATTCCTCATCATCAATATTCATCCTGATACATGGAAAGACAATGAGGATGGTTCCATGGAGCCTACATACACGTTTGAATTGATCACTCCTCAAAGCAACCTTTCCGACCATGCTGTACCTATCGCCCACCTCATACACAACGGCGATTGGGAAGAGGATACCGCTCGATTCCTGCCACCTGCCATCTATCTTTCGGCGCATCATCGCTGGGAAGAATTGCGCATTTTATTGGTTGATATCTTGAAAAGCATCCATGAAAAGACAAAGTCTCAGGCCCAATCGCTTGTTAAGACAGCCATTAGCATTTATTGGCCGATCATGCAAAAAGAACTTGTCAGGGTCAACACCGAACATGCGACTATGACACCAGCCATGTTGTTGGGAAGTATCCAGAACGTGGTGGGCGGTTTTGCGATAGCCTGTGAGGTGGACGAAATACTGACATTGGAGGATTCCACGGTCTTCTATAACTTTGCTCAGATTCCCTACAACTACCAAACAGCATATCTCCGCATCAAGCAAGGTATTGGTATGTGTCGTGCCATCAATGAGAAAATTGACAAATTCAGTCTTTTGAGTGCACCGCCTAAACCTGAACCTGCTCCTGCACCCAAACCAGAACCGAAACCAGATCCACGCCGTAGTTGGCTCGGTAAGCAAATATGAAATTCATCAGTACGCCATTGGTCTTCACCAACGATGGGTCACAAATGTTGCGTAACATTGAAGACCGCATTGCCATGCTCGACAACCTGGTAGAACTCATCGTGTTCACACCTCGAGGAAGTTTCGTATCTGATCCCGATTTTGGTTTTGAGTACTGGAACCATGAGTTCTCCAATGTACACTACCGTGAATTCAACACCAACCAAAGTGGATTGCCCACCCAGGGAGGACTGAAAAATGAAGTCACTCGCAAAGAGTGTGAGGAAAGCATACGCATAAGCCTTGCCACATACGAGCCCATGCTTAAACAGGTAGCCGTAGCCATACAACTTGACTCAGCTGTGGCTAAACAACGGCGTAAAAGACGTATCGCTTCCAAATATGAGGTGAATGTCATCGTGGAAGGAAAACTCGATGACGGACTGGGTACCATGCAACCCTATCGCAAAAGCGTTGTATTTTTGGTCGAGCCCACTGTGCGCCGCAACCGATAGTATCATCTTTCTCTTCCATTTTCCATCTCAAATTACAATAATTACCCTATCCATCATATATGGACGTAGAATTAGAAAAAGGCATTAACGAGGCAATGGCGGCTTTGCGCCAGCTTTCAGTCGGCAACATCGACTTCTCCCAACTTGACCCTGTGGCCAAGATGATGATTGTCACTCTTGTCTCTGAAACCAAGAAAATAAACGACTATGTAGATAGTATGGGACAACGGCTCGTAGAACGCTTCTGCACCGACTTCATTCCCAGAAAGAATGTCGAGGCCATGCCAGCCGTCTGCGTGCTCTGTCCTACACTCAAAAAGGGTTATGACGAGGCCATTAGTTATGTGGGCACCGACGCTGTCTTCGCCTACAAGACACCGCAAAGCAAGTCGCCCCTCAACTACATTCCCATCTTCAACACTGCAATTTTACCTCATAAGAGCCTCTATCTCATCACTCCCAATAAACTATGGAGTGAAGAAGGCACCACACGCATCAAGATGCCCAAAACCAATCAAGTCTGGTTGGGCATCCGCACCCGTACCGAGGTGGATTGTCTGAAAGGTCTCTCCCTCTTCATCAAGGGAACCAATGGCATTACGCCAACTCACATCTGCAGTGGCATAGATGACCACGAACTCGACTTCGCCACCATGCTCGAGATGGAGAATATCGAGATGGCAGAACCATTCGATGCACAACAGACATCGGGACAATTCTTCTCCTTTGTGGACAGCTGGAAAGATAGCCTGTTAGGCATAACTGGTGCAGCTCTGCTTTATATTACAGACGATGTGGTGGATCGTGACCACTTCAAGCATCGTGCCTATCCTCGTGTCTTCCACGAGTGGTTAGATGACTCTGTATTGGAGCAGCTCGACCCGTCCACCATTTGGCTGCGTATTGATTTTCCTGAGGATTACGATGTACAAGACACCTGCCAGATTCAGCTCAATGCCATGCCTGTGACCAACATTGACGTGTGCGACCTTACATTGACCCAGACACAGCCCATTGCCAAGTTGCAGAATCAGGAAAATGCCTACTTCCTACGCATTTTGGAGACCAGCACAGATGCACTTCAACAAGGTTTCAATGCGACCAGCGATGAGATTGTGGTGCGCGACTTCGATGCCGCATGTTACAGCAATGACGACCTCTATCGTGACGTGCGTAACCTATACAATCGCTTCATTGATGATTACTACGCTTTCATCGAATACAATGGCATCAAGGATGGCGAGGTGCTGAAACAATTGCGAGAGACCATCAACAAACTCGGAAAGAGTGTTGGTCAGCAAAATGCCAAATACAAGTTTGACAGCGGCACATTCGTCATGAAGAACATGAACCAATATCCACCGTCGCTTTCCACCAAGGTCACCTATCTTACCACTATGGGAAAACTGGGCAATGCGCCACAGCGAGGTGACACAATGGAGAACCGCAAGCAGCCAAGTCTTGAACAAAAGGTCAGCGTACTCGTAGCTGCGACAGGTGGTGCAGACAAGGCTACGGCAGACGAGCGCTATGAATTGCTGCGCTATTATGCTTTGACAGGTGACCGTCTCTACACACGTATGGACATAGACGCCTATCTACGCAAAGAGATACTTGCCGAATTTGGTAAAGATGAATTCAAACGCATCTTCATCAAAATCAGTATAGAAGGTACTGGCAACGACAAGAAACTTCAACGCGGGCTTTATATCGACATTGAGTTCAAGGACCGTAAGAACTACGAACAGGCATGTGCTATTGCATTCGACCGATTGATGCAACAACGCATCAAGAATAAATCGTGCATTGCCATGCCTATCATTGTCACATTGACCAATTTGGACGAATGAATGAACCTCTATCTGTGATACGTAACCTCTGTATAGCATGTCTTCTGTGCTTTCTCAGCATGGGTGCATCAGCACAATCTTCTGCTGACATACAGGAATACATCCGCCTCTATAGCAAGGCTGCACTTGACCAGGAACGCGCCTTTGGCGTTCCAGCCTCTATCACTTTAGCACAAGGCATCCTTGAGTCGGGAGCAGGCAAGAGTGGACTGACACGTAATACGAACAATCACTTCGGCATTAAAGCATTGGGAGGATGGAACGGCCCAGTCTATTACGCTTGGGATGATGAGCCGAACAAGAGCAAGTTCCGTGTCTATGCCTCAGCTGCCGAGTCGTTTCGTGACCACTCCGAGTTCCTTAGACGCAACAGCCGTTACCAAAGCCTCTTCTCCAAAAGTGTCTATGACTATCGTGGTTGGGCTATTGGCCTGCAAAAGGCTGGATATGCGACAGCCAAGAACTATGCGGCGGCACTCATCGGTTTTATCGATGCGTACCGCCTTTATGCTGTAAATGGCGGTGTGAAACTCAAGGCGGGCAAGACCGTCATCGTAACCACTACCCCATCCACAGCCACTGGCAGTACAACGGCACGTCCCGTTTTTGATGCCTCCTGCCAACAAGACGAGGAGGAAGCCTCCGAAGAGGAAGAGAGCGTAGGCAAAGCCATTCGCCGTTATGTGGTGGATATCAACGATGTACGCTGCACCATCCTCTATCCAGGCATGACGCTCTCGTCTATCGCCATGAAGTATGACATTCCCAAGCAAAAACTGCTGGAGTATAATGAGACCACCAGCGAAGATGATTTGAAAGAAGGCGACATTATCTTCATCGACAAGAAGAAATCGAAATATACAGGCGCAAAAGATTTTCATCACGTAAAAGCCGACGAGACCATCTACAGCATCTCCCAGGAATATGGCATCAAGATGGAGAGCCTCATGAAGATGAATCAGTTGGATATCTTCTCGCGTCTGAAAGAAGGTGATAAATTAAGACTGAAATAGGAACTACTAACAGCAAAAGATACAATGCTTGACATAGAACAATTTGCAGAGAGCGGTGAACTCTTTGACGGACACTACAAACTTATTCGTCCGCTTAGCACCGATGGTGCCACTGCTGACGTTTGGACAGCACTTGACACCAATACGATGAGTGACATTAGTCAACTCAACGAGATAGAAGGCCTCACCGAAGATGAGATTGAGCCATACGGATTAGTCATTGCCATCAAGATATACCGTCCGCACAATGCACTTGACATTGAGGGTGAACAGCGTTTCCGTGACGAATACATGATTGTGTTTAACTGTCATCATACCAACCTCATTCACCCCACCCACTTCTCTATCTTCCAAGGCATCCCCTATCTGGTACTGCCCTATTGTCGCTTTGGTTCATCAGAACGTCTGATTGGACGAGAGATTGACGAAAATGAAATCTGGAAATACATCCTTGACGTATCTTCTGGACTTGCATATCTGCATGCCCTACAACCACCCATCATCCATCAGGACATCAAGCCAGGAAACATTCTCATTGATGACAACAACAACTTCGCCATCACTGACTTCGGCATCAGTTCCAAACGTGGCGGACAGCATGGATATTACGAAGAGGAGAACAGCGGAACGATGGCCTATATGGCTCCCGAACGCTTTGAAGAGGAAGTGGAACCTGAGCCAGAAAGTGACATTTGGGCAGTCGGAGCCACTTTGTGTGAAATTCTGACGGGCAATGTGCCATTCGGCGAAGAAGGCGGATGGGCGCAGTTACAGGATGCAACCATTGGGATGCCTGCACTTCCTAAAATATCGCCCGACCTCCAAAGGCTCATCTATGCTTGCCTGACCCAAGACAAAACCCGACGTCCCACAGCGCAGCAGCTTATCGAGTCAGCCAAGGCTAAGCAATATCCCATCAAATCTAAGAAATCACTTTACATCACCCTGATTATAGTCGGCATCCTACTCATCGGTGGCCTTTCGTTTGGTCTCACCCGCTTCTTCACTGAGCCAGAAGTGGTGGTTACGCCCAGTGTACAGGAGACGCCTATCAATGAACGCTATGATGCAGCCCTGCTGAACATGAATAGCGAAAATCTTGATTCCCTCAATCAGGGTCTTTTGGAAATGGAGAAGTTGGCTGGACGCGATTATGTCCCAGCCCTCTATCAGATGGCCTTCACCTACGGCTGGTACTCTGACTCCGCCTCTGTCAAGCGTAAGCAGATGCTCGGCATTGAAATGGACGAGACTTACATCCCCACATCTGACCGTTACAGCAATAAGGCCGTGGCATTCTTTACCCGCATTATGGAGTTGAACGACTCTGCCTATGCTGACCTCAATGCCAACGCTACCTACCGTCTGGCCTGTTACTATGTGATGCCAAACAGCATTTATCAGCCCAACTACGAGAAAGGGAAACGCTTTCTCCTCCGCTCTAAAGAATGGGCTATTCTCGCCAAAGACCAAACCCTCATTGAAAAAATCGACCGAGGACTTGCCACATTTGAATAATACGCTTGTCATACATTCATTGGTCAATAAACGAATCTCATATTCCACATGAAAAGAATTTCACTTACACTTCTTACATTGACAGCCCTCCTAACAGCACAAGCTCAAGTGGCTCACTGGGTGGTTCCTCCCATCTATGACGTCATCAAAGCAACAGGTGGACAAAGTATGGTTATTGTTGATTCCGCCAATACCAGCATGTTGATGACCACAGAAGGGAAATGCCTTGTCAAGTCTTCTGATGTGCTGCACCCTGTTGGTGATGACATTGCTGTCACCACGAAACAAAGCACTACCAACATTACGGGCTATTACACCATCAACGGACAGTTCAAGGCCCTTGAAGGTTATCGTGTTGCACATGACTATGCCAGCTACTCCGAAGGGAACCTGCTTGTCAAGCAAGGGACAGATTATCTCTACCTTGACGTTGATGGCAAAGAAGTGGGTGCTGCAGCAGAGGCACGTCCTTTCTTTAACGGATACTCTGCATGTCAAAAGTACCCCAGTCTCGACAAACGGAAGAATCCTGCATGGTGCCTCATCACGGGTGACATGCAACCCGCCAAAATGCTCTTGAAGGGCAGCAATGTCTCTTCTGGCGACATTGATTTCATTTCCTCCGTCAATGGAGAGGGACAATGCCTCGTGGTGCTCAAAGGTCAACTCTACGTCTTTCATGACGATGATTGGAGTCTGAAGCCGATTCCTGCTAAGGAGGGCAGTAACAGTCCAGCCAAATTGATTGGTAGTATCAAGGATTACATCAATGCAGAAACAGATCGTCCGGTCACGCTGAAGGGCAAAGGTCAAAGTGGTGACATCTTGATTGGACTGAACGAGCAACTCATTCTGCAATCCATCAAGCAAGGCGGTAATACACAGACATTTCCACTTACGTCAGCCTTCAACGACCCCACCTCTCGTCTCACTATCGTAGAACGTGATGGAAAGAAAGGCATTGCCTATAATGGAACCGAGGTCCTGGCACCCCAATTCGAAGACGTGGAACTCTGTGCCAACAACCGTGCTGCTGTCACGATGAGCGACCGATGCGGCATCATTGGCGTGAATCCCGATGCTCAGTTTGAATTCTCCTTCAACAACGGCAATGGGTTGGCGTTCCGCCATCAGAAACTTCAAACCACACTGCGTCTGGATACGCCTCCAGAGGTACCTCTTATGAATGCCACTCTCCAGTCACCAGCCAATGGGGGCTGCGAATTTGACCTCACCTCCAAGAAAGCCAAGGATACCCCTGACGGCAATGCGCTTCAGTACACTTGTACACTCACCATCCCAGAGGGACTCCCCGATGAAATCACCGATGTAACCTACCCCGTACAAGTGGCTTATGAAGGTCTCGTTTCTGGCATCGTACAATGTCCTGCCAAAGCATGGCACTACAAATACTTCACCATCAACGTACATGAAGACAAGTCCAGCATCAACAACGGCAACCTGACCTTCACCTTTAACATCAAGGCTGAAAGACGTGCTGGTGAGAAAGACGTTCCACATACCGTCAGCGTTCAGTCGGGCAACCACAAGACAGAACTCACCAAAGTTTCAGAATCGCTTTACCGTTGTCAGGTATTTGGTCTTCAAGAGGGTGTCAATACCATTACTGTGCAAGTAACAGAAACGGGTTGTCCCCCCTCGTCCTATCCTTTCGCTGTGACCTACGACAAGGCTAAGGCCCAGCAGCAGAACACCACCAACCGGCGTCCTGTCAAGATTGAGAACAGAACCAAAGCAAATCCCGTTCTCACCCAACCGACACAACCCAAGAAGCCGAACAGACCGCATCTTGACATCTAATCGGAACCCACTCCATTCCGTTATTTCTCCTCACATCTATATGCAAGTCACACTATCTGCCATCACACATCCAGGACACGAGCGCGCCAATAACGAAGATGCTTTCGCTTTCTGTCCTGACATCGCTCATCCTCAATGGAGGCATGACACTGCCACAGTCAACCATCCCCTTGGTGACCTTGGTGCCTTACTGATAGTGGCTGATGGCATTGGAGGTTTCAACGCTGGCGAAGTGGCGTCAGACATTGCCACCCACACCATTGCTGACACCATCACGGTTGAAACTGCCACCAAGGCCGTATCTTCTGGTGAGTTCCAAGAAGAACGCTGCACAGAACTCCTGCGCAATGCCATTGCCAACGCAGATGAGCAAATCAACCAACACATCCTCTCCGACTTCCACACGGTCGGCATGGGTACCACCATTGTGATGGCTTGGATATTGCCTCAATGCACCTACGTTGCCTGGTGTGGTGACAGCCGTTGCTACCTCTACAACACCCACGACGGGCTTCGTCCCCTAACCCTAGACCACTCCTTTGTTCAGGAATTGGTGGATAAGGGAGAAATCACCCCAGAAGAGGCGCTCACACATCCAGACAACAACATCATCACACGAGCCCTGGGTGATGTGGAATGTCCTTCTGAACCTGAAGTCACATCACTTCCCACTCAAGCTGACAACACTCTTATCCTCTGCACCGATGGACTTTGCGGCTACATCGCCGATTCCATCATTGAGCAGACGGTGCAGGCTCTTTATCGTCAGCCCGACAAGTGCTGCAGTGCACTTCTTCAATTGGCATTGGATGCCGGCGGCTTCGACAATATCGCTGTAGGCGTGGCTCATCTCTCTGATGCACGTCCAAACTTTTTCCAAAAACTCATGCATTTAGTAAAACAATGAAAAAGGTACTATCACTTTTCGTTTTTAGTCTCTCGCTGTTGACTTCTTTCGCCCAGACCAATGAACAGGCGGACTCGGTGCCCGACATCCAGGCTGCCATCCAGGCTGCCAACGAGGGCAATGTCGATGCACAATGTTTCTTGGGCATCGTCTATTCTGTAGGACAATACAATATTGAACAGAACTACAAAGAAGCCATCAAATATTTCACGATGGCAGCCGAAAAGGGTGAACCCACCGCCCAATACAATCTTTCTCTCTTCTATATCGAGGGATTTGGGGTAGAGCCGGACACCGTTCAGGCTCAGAAATGGTACGACCTCGCCTTCCAGCAGGACAACACCCTTCCTCCTCTTATCGTAGAGCGTCCAGCCACCAACGACATAGACTTGACGATTAATACCAAAAAGAGCAAGAAAGGCGAGAAAATCACTTCCAAGACCCAGAACAAGTTCGCCAAGGCCATTCCAACCTTCCGAACCCGTGCTGAGGCTGGTGATGCTGTTGCCCAGTACAATCTTGGCGTGCTTTACTACGATGGTATCGGAACTGAGCGCAACTACAAGGAGGCGCTCAAGTGGTTCCGTCTGGCAGCCGAGCAGGGCGACGCCGATGCCCAGAACAATATCGGTATCATGTACTATCATGGACATGGTGTCGGCAAGAACTACAGCCAAGCCTTCCATTGGTACACTCTGGCAGCCGAACAGGGACATATTGCGGCCCAATACAACATTGCCATCATGTACGAGCAAGGCATCGGTACTGAAAAAGACCGCGCAAAAGCCAAGCAGTGGTTCAAGAAAGCCGCAGACCAAGGCTATGAACCAGCCAGGAAACGGATGCAGAATTTGTAACGATAACCATCCAGAAAAGAGAAAAGGGAGCGACATGCTCCCTTTTTTGGTGACTCCAATATTCACACTCATATCTAATCATCATGGTGCTACAAAAACTTTTTGGGTTCGATCCGTCGAAGCACAAAGTCAAGACTGAGATAATGGCAGGCTTGACTTCCTTTCTCACGATGGCATACATCCTTGCCGTCAATCCCAGCATCTTCTCGGCACTTGCCTCCCAAGGGATGGACACCCACGCCGTCTTCACAGCCACGGTGATTGCCAGTGTCATCGGAACCTTAGTGATGGCCATCTATGCCAAGTTGCCTTTCGGACTTGCCCCAGGTATGGGTCTGAATGCCTTCTTTGTCTATACCATCTGTCTCACGATGGGCTACTCCTGGCAGTTTGCCCTCACAGCTATCCTGATTGAAGGCTTCATCTTCATCATCCTGAGTGTCACGAAAGTCAGAGCCATGATTGTCAATGCCATTCCCCGACAGCTCAAAGCATCCATCTCTGTAGGTATCGGTGTGTTCATCGCCTCGTTAGGACTGAAGAATGCCAAACTCATCGTACCTAACGATGCCACCTTCATCACATTGGGCAATCTCTCATCTGGGGCAGCCCTGCTTTGCTGCATCGGCCTCATCATCACTGCCGCATTGCTCCTCTACAAGGTAAAAGGAGCCATGCTCATCGGCATCTTCGCCACCACCATTATCGGCATTCCTTTCGGGGAGACAGAGTTTAATGGCGTCATTGGCACACCCCCGGACGTTTCTCCCCTATTCATGCAATTTGAGTGGCACAACATCTTGACCCTCGACATGTTGCTGGTGGTCATCACCTTCCTTTTCATTGACATGTTCGACACGATAGGCACCGTGATAGGCGTGATGAGTTCAGCCGACATGGTGAGACCTGACGGTAAGATTGACCGTGTCAACGAAGCCCTTCTCGCCGATGCCATTGCCACAACCATAGGTGCTTGTTTTGGTGCTTCCACCACCACTACCTACGTGGAATCCGCTTCTGGTGTGAGCGAAGGAGGACGCTCAGGCCTTACCGCTGCATCCATCGCCTTCTTCTTCACCATCTCCCTCTTCTTTGCCCCTCTGTTCCTCGCCATACCAGAGGCAGCCACCAGTCCTGCCCTCATCATTGTCGGACTGATGATGTTCACCCACGTCGTCCACATCGACTTCAATTCGATGGAGGAAGGACTTCCCTGCTTCATCACCCTCTTCTCGATGGTCATGGCCAGTTCCATTTCTGACGGCATTCTCTTGGGCATCATCTCCTACGTGCTACTCAATGCCATCGCCCGCAAGTGGGAGAACCTCAACTGGACCATAGTCATCTTAGCCATCATCTTCATCATCAGATACGCACTTCTATAAGGACATTCAATAAACAAAACATATTCAATGAAAAAAACTATCTTGATGGCGATGACCTTCATCGCCGCCGTTAGTGCCAACGCACAAAACATTCAGTTGCATTACGACTTCGGTCAAAATATCTACTCCAAAGAGGAGGGAGGCCGTCCCAAAATGACCGTCACCCTTGAGCAGTTCAAGGCCGACAGGTGGGGTTCCTGGTTCTACTTCGTCGATATCGACCTGAGCCGCAAGTTCACAGAAGGTGCCTACACAGAGATTTCACGCGAGTTCAATCTCGGCAAGCAGTCTCCCTTCGCAGCCCATATCGAGTACAACGGAGGTCTCAACCGTTTCGGCAGTTTCCAGCAGGCAGCCCTCATCGGTCCAGCATGGAACGGCCACAATGCCGATTTCTCCAAGACCTACTCCGTGCAACTCATGTACAAGCAGTACTTCAAGCAAGGCAACCAACCTCTCTCCCAAGGACATCGTTCCTATGCCAGTTTCCAACTCACCGGCGTGTGGGGCATCACCTTTGCCAACAAAGCCTGCACCTTCAGCGGCTTTGCCGACCTCTGGCGCGGCGAGAAAGCCAACAACCACGGTCAACTCGTCTTCTTCACCGAGCCCCAGTTCTGGTACAATCTCAACACCCTCAAGGGCATGAAAGACGTCAACCTGAGTGTCGGCACCGAAGTGGAAATCAGCAACAACTTCGTTTACAATACCTACAACAATAAAAACTTCTTCGTCAACCCGACCCTCGCAGTCAAGTGGACGTTCTAAAAGGAAAAGAAACACAAAAAAGAGGTTGCATCGAAAGGTGCAACCTCTTTTTTTGTAGCGGGGGAGGGGCTCGAACCCTCGACCTCCGGATTATGAATCCGACGCTCTAACCAGCTGAGCTACCCCGCCATCACTATGGA
>CADCQH010000159.1 GCA_902803605.1 uncultured Bacteroidales bacterium
TGAGTCCATGTGGTTCAAGGCATACGTGACGAGAACGGACAACGGGCATCCCTCTGATTTGAGCAAGGTGCTGTATGTGGAGCTGCTGAACCCGACGGGTGATGTGCTGCAAACGTTGAAGTACCCGATTGACTCTTTGGGAACGGCGCATGGAGAGATGAAGCTGGACACGATCATGGGGACCGGGTTGTATGAGGTGAGAGCTTATACACGCTATATGACCAACTGGGGGACGAATGCCTTGTTCTCAAGGGTATTCCCTATCTGGAAGAAACCCAAGCAGGAAGGCGATTACTCTGACCTGACCATCACCCCTATTCCCTATCACCATCGGCTTCCCAGCCGGAGGAACCCATTGGACACCCTCTACGTGCAGGCTGTGGCTGAGGAAATCTACACGGAAGGTCTCGCCAAGACCATCAGCGTGCAGTTCTATCCTGAGGGGGGCGACATGGTTGTGGGCAAGAAATGTCGTGTGGCAATGCTGGCGGTGGACGATAACGGGCATCCTTATAAGGGTGAGGGCTTTCTGATGAATGAGAAGGGCGATGTACTCGCTTCGGTCAAGACCGACACATTGGGAAGGGGGCTCTTTGAATTGGTACCAGACACAGGAAAACTTACCTTCCAGATGCGAAATCTCCAAAAGAGCGACAGGAGCAACATACAGTACTTCACCTTGCCTGAAGCAAAAAAGGAAGGATGTGCCCTTCATGTGGATGCCGTGAGTGAACAGATGCTCGCCACGCTGCAATGCTCGGACGGCATCTGTGGCAACCTGCTGGGCTATGTCCTGCTGCATAACGGCAACATCATCCGCTGCGACACGCTCACGGCTGTCCCGCTCATGGAGATAGAGATGGACAGGGCGTCGATGTCTGAGGGGGTGAGCCAGATGACCGTCTTCAACAGCTGGGGTGAAATCATGGCTGAAAGGCTTTTCTTCGTCTGCCCCAAGCCGGACAAAACGGACAGCATAGAAGTCACCGCACTCACCCGCAAACTGAGACCTTGCGGCAGGGTGGAGATGGAACTGCATACGAAGCCCAATGCCAGCCTCTCCTTCTCTGCCATTGATGCCCAGACGATGACGAACGGCAGGCAGGGGAACATGAAGACGTGGATGCTGCTGTCGTCAGAGGTGAGGGGCTACATCCACAATGTCGATTATTACTTCGAGGCAGACGACAAGGAGCATCGGAGGAATGCCGACCTGCTGATGATGACGCAGGGATGGAGACGCTATGACTGGCGGCTGATGTCGGAGAAATACACCTTCCGCAAGGCACAACCCATCGAGGACCAGTTCTATCTGTTTGGACAGTTGAAGGAGTACAGAAAGCGCAACCCCGTGTCGAACGTCCACCTGTATGTCAGCCTCTACAACCAGCAGGGGCAAAGCCTGATTGGGAATGCCAGAACCGACGACGAGGGCAACTATGCCTTCAAGATGCCCTTCATGGACGGAGAGTGGAAGATGAACATCTACACGACAAGAGATATCAAGAAGAAAAACAAGGCAAAGGAGAAACGCAAGACCTACTATGTGGGCATAGACCGCCAGTTCTCGCCCGCGCCGAGGTACATCACACCGCTTGAGACGACCATCCTGCATCCGCTGGCTCCCAACGCCTTCCTGAGGAATCCGTCGGAACCTGAGGAAGAAGAGAATGAGTTCGTCCCCATCACCCAGAAAGACCATGTGCTGCAGAACGTGACGGTGAAGGCGAAGAGACGCTACTTCACCAACGACGATTGGAGATACAAAAACGAGGAATACGGCAAACTCTATGCGGCACTTTACTATAATGTCGATAGGGAATTGGACCATATCCTCGACAGGGGAGAGCCTGTGCCCAGGGTCATGGAGTTTGTCAACCGCAAATTGAAGACCGACCTGGACACGTATGGATACGATTCATGGATTGCGAGGGACCCTCTTGGCAGACGCATCAAATTTGTCTGTGACAATAACGATGGCTGGTTCTTCCCTGAGTACATAGACGAGGTGAAGTCCATGTATATTGTATTTGACGAGAGGATACCCTCCTCGCTTGATGGAGCCATGCAACTCATGGATGACCCCGAGCATTACATCGTTGTCTATCTCTATACGCACCGAGTCTTCTCTGCAGAGAGCAACAAGGGACTGCGCCACACCTACTTCGACGGCTTCAACCAGGCCTCCACCTTCAAGACCGAGGACTACAGCGTGATACCTCCCATGGCAGACTTCCGCCGCACCATCTGGTGGCAGCCCGACATCACTACAGATGCACAGGGTAAAGCCAAAGTGGAGTTCTTCAACAACTCAACGTGCGAGGAGATGTACATCAGTGTGGAAGGAATGACACAGAACGGCAAGGTGTTGGTGAATGAATGACATTTGTGGCTTAAATGAAGATTATCATCGAATGATGCCCCAACTTTTCCACCCCTTGTTCTTTCGATGATGTAACATTGGGAGTTGCAAGCATTTTGTTTTCAGTCAATTAGGCGGTGTTACATGACATTTGAACTTTTCCACACTTCAAGCGTTGTCGGGTCTTGAAAAAGTCGTAACTTTGCCAGCGGAAAACAAGAAAAACAAAATGTGCATTTCTGATTCAAAAAACTTCTTATTTTTTTATAGATTTGCTGAGAATTGGTAATATGTAGGTAGAAGACATTGACGATGGAACAAAAAGAGAATCAGTTCAGGCAACTTATAGAACGATATGCGGCAGATGTGCTCTGGCTGGTGGAACGTCTCATTCCCCAGCGCGAGGATGCTGAGGATGTGGCGCAAGATGTCTTTGTTGCTGTCTATGAGAACTTGGAGAGGTTTGATGAGACGAAGGCAAGTTTTAGGACGTGGTTGATGCGTATTGCCTACTACACCGCCATCAAGCGCCTGAGGGGCAAGGGGAAGGTGTCTTTTGTGGAGATGGAGGAAGAGCCTCTGGATGTCGTTGCAGAAGATGTGACTGACGAGTTATTAAGTGAGGCACCGCCTGACCGTAAGACATTGTTGGAACAGGCTGTAAGACTGTTGTCTGAGGCAGATCAACTGTTGCTGATGCTCTACTACTATCATGATAAGTCCGTCCGTGAGATTGCCTATATCACTGGTCATAAGGAGAGTTACCTGCACTCACGGTTCCAATGGCTGAGAAAGAAATTATGCACAATCATTATAAAACTTGAGAAAGATGGAAAAAAACATTAAACATAAAGATGAACTTCTATATAAGGTCATGTGTGGGTTGGCTGAGAAAGGAGGCAAGACGAGTGTTCCCGATGGGTTTGCAGACCAAGTGATGCAGCGCATCAAGGCAAGGGAGTCTGCGAGGAAGAACCGTGTGTGGCATCGACGCATCTGGCTCAGTGTCGGGGTGGCTGCGTCCATCGTGTTGCTGCTGTGTGTTGCATTCCAATTGTTTAGGGGCAACGTGGAACTTACCCCCCAGCATATAGCGGAACTCCCACATGAAACTATTAAGAAGGATGAGGTGAAAGCGATAAAGAATGAGGTGCCAGATGATACAGTAAAGAGCGAGCAGACTGACACTGTGAACAGGGCAAAGGAGATACAGAGAATGCCCAAACCGCCCAAGAGATATATGGCGAGAGGAGAGAAGAAAGAGGTGGTCGAATCAGTCGCTTCTGAGAATCTTGCTGATAATGAGGTAGCAGAAGAAGATGATGAGATTTCACCCCCACAGAGCATCGCTTCGCTGATAGGGGTGGATTACGAAGATTTGAAGCGTGAGATAGAGGAGCGTGGTAGAAGAATAAAAGAAAACATAGAATTGGCGATTAATGATGAGGAGGAAGAATAAAAAATGAAAAGAGTATGAAGAAGATAGTTATTTTTCTTGTGGCGTTGACAGGATGTTTGGGCGTGAATGCCCAGCCAACCGCTGAACTTCGTGAACATAAGAACCCGACAATCGAAGGGCTTGTGGAATATGCAAAATCTATGGGTCTTAATGTTGTCACAGCCTATGCGAATTACGGACACTATGTAAAAGTTCATAGGATAAGTATACAGTTCAGAAGTGACAAGCCATATTATCAAGAGCAAACGAAGCAAGAATCTGAGAGTGCCCAACGAACAGCCTTGAGGCTTGATAGTATGTATAACACTCAGAACCATCATGCCCAACTGATGCTTGATTCCATAAGAAGTGCGTGCAAAGCGCTTGCAAAAGTAGCAAGGGAGAGCAATATTTGGGAAAGTCATGAGGACGGGAATGATACTATTTCATACGCAATCTTATTAGGGCATTCTATCATGAATTCCACCAAGAATACAGAGACTGTCACCTTTACTTATAAACCAAGCCACGATACTTCTTATAATGGTTCACGTGCCATCATTGGTGATGCAGAATTCGCCTATAATTATTCCACTAATGATTTCAAACCAGCAACTGCGCCCATTGACGCACAATCATTCATGACTGTGCTTAAGGAAATATTCCAACGTAAAGGAGACTGCATACAGCCCTTCTATATCTACAATGATAGCATCCATGATTATCGTAAAGACGTGTGGTTAGGCGACATAACCAACAATCCTCAAAGGTGGAAGACTGAGCAAACGGGGCTACTCTGTATCACGTCCTCCATGAAGACTGCCAATCAAATACTTGATGAGATTGTCCAAGCCACTTGGGCACATCTTGACAAGCATCCTAATATCATGTTCCACATGGACGAGAATAGACGATTTCACCCACGAAGTAGAGTTTTCAATAAACTCATATCCTTCAAACAAGGAGAGAGTGAAACTTTTCTTATTGAACTTTACAGAGTTATAGGGAAAGATGATTATTATATCATGGCTCGTGATATTAAAGGAAGTACTGTATGGACACCTAAAGGGTGGTCAACGCTGAGAAGTTACAAAAATGGTAAGTTTGAATATTACGAGCTGCCTGACACTATCAAGTACGTTAACCCTTAAAACTTAAAGAAGTTATGAAACGAATCATTTTTATATTATGGTTGTTGTCCCTCAGCATCAGCAGCTTCGCACAGGATCACTACAGACGAGTTATCCGTTACCCTTCTTTAGGCTTCAGTTCCTTTGCACAAAGCACTCTCAAGGACAGCTTGATGGCGAATCCACATATTGAAGGTTTGATTGAATATGCCAAGTCGTTAGGCTTGGGTGTTACAACGCAAGAAAATTATCGTTTCGAGAAGTTGCCTTTTGGACACTCCAGAGACGGCTCTATCTACTTCAAACTCTACGACATCGTAAGAGAAGCAGATCAAACGGAAAAACCGGAAATGAATCGCCTACTAAAGGAACAGGACAGCATCTATAAGGCAAGGGATGCCGCAGGAGTATTGATATTGGATTCCATCAGAAATACCTTTATGGCACTTGCACCTACAGCTCGGGAAATATACATGAAAGAGTTTCACGAAGAGAATGTGGATAGTATCTTCTATGCCTATAAAGCTGGTCAGATGGCAAATGGCAAAGAGGACATCTCTGTCAAGAATGTCTTTCATCGTAATGGCAGCACTACTTCACGCAGCGTACTTAATGTGCCAGAACAGATGTTCTTTGACTATTACACAAATCCCTCCTACCAAAAGGATGTGGACGAGGGACAGAGATATATTACTCGTGCAGTTGGCAGGTTAAGCTACAACCTCAGAAAGGATCCCGTCAGTGCAGACCCGCCTGAATTTATCAATGTGAAGGAATACGAAAAAATGCTGAAACAGGTGTTCAACCGAAAAGGAATCACAAAACAACATCTTTACACTCGCAAGGATGAAAATTTCATACTTGATAGGCAAAGAGACCAGTCCTTCCTGTCAGGATATTCAATCGACCGTCCTTGGTCTTCCGAGACACATGCTACTATTTACACCATACGTGACCGAAAACTTTTTGAGGAGGTGATGAAGAGTTTTCATGAAGTAACATGGCAATACATCGAGGCGCATCCTAATACCAGATGCCAACTTCATGGCTTATCATTCAGTAATAATGATATATTTAAAAGCAATACCGAGTATAATATTGACAACCGACAGGAATTCCAAGTCATTTATCGAGGTGATGTTGTGGCGAATATCTATCGATTTGTGGTCTTTTATTCCAAGATGAGCAGATATGGTGTGGCATTCTTGCCTATGGATTGGTCACAAGTCAAGTCTTGGGTTAACGGCAAGATGGAATATTACAAAGGCTTCTGATACATGAACTTTCAATTTTGATACATTGGAGGTAAGAAGGGAGCCTTTCGTGGATAAGTGAAAGCGGAAGCGTTCCTTCTTTGCAATATATTGGGAGTGAGTAAGTTCCGAAGGGTGCGTGAATTATTTGTGAATTATTGGGAGAGGGTGCGTGAAAA
>CADCQH010000160.1 GCA_902803605.1 uncultured Bacteroidales bacterium
CTCCGACTGCGTGATCAGTTCGTCGAAGAGGCTCTTCACCAGTCCTGCAATCTCCTTGATTTGGTCGCGGATGAACAGCTTCAGATCGACCAGCACCTGGTCGTTGCGGCTCCTGCCCGAATGAATCTTCTTGCCGATGTCGCCCAGCTTGCGGGTAAGCAGCATCTCCACCTGCGAGTGGACATCCTCCACTCCTTCTTCAATCACGAACTCGCCCCGCTCCGCTTGCTGATAGATGGCTTTCAGCTCCTTCAGGAGCACCTTCAACTCGTCAGCAGTCAGCAGGTCAATCGACTGCAACATGGTGATGTGCGCCATTGAACCCAGCACATCGTATTTAGCCAGATAGAGATCCATCTCTCGGTCCCTGCCGATGGTGAACTTCTCTATCTCCTTCGTCATTGAGACGTTCTTAGTCCAAAGTTTATCCATATAGACCCCTCCCCCGCTCTTATTCATACGGTATCATTGCCAGCATGTCGGCAAACTTGTTCACGCCTTTTTGTAGATGCGGCCCCACCATCTGCTTCATGAAGATGTTGAGGTCAGCATCAATCGTAACCTTCATCTTGCTGGCAGTATCGCTGATGGGAAGCACCTGAATCCAGAGCTTGAAACTGACGGGCGAATTGGTGGAAGCGAACTTCACGCACTTTTCTGGTTCCCTTTCCACAATCTGGACGGCAATGGTGCCGATAGGACCAGCGGGAGCCGTTACTGTGTCAGTGGTAAATTCCATCTGCTGTACAGCACCACGAATCTCCTCGATCTTGTCTGCCGGCATCTGTGCCTGCACATTGGGGTCATCAAATCTTTCTTTAATCACTGCCAGGTTCGTCAAATCCGAGATTTTTGCGTACACGGCACTCTGTGTGTACGGAACCTGCTTTATCTGACTTTCGTATTTTGCCATCTTCTTATTTACAATTTGTCAAATCGTAAATGGATTCATTTTTTCCACTCGCTTGGGTTGGCTCTCCATTCGTGCAACACTGGGATTTGGCTCTCTGTAATGTAACCTGTCTTCAACGCCACATCCAGTACGGCTTCGTAGTTGGTCAGCGTGATGAGTTTCACCTTAGCATCCTCGAACGCTTTCTTGGCCACGTCGAAGCCATAGGTGTAGCTGGCCACCATGCCGATAACCTCACAGCCATTATTGCGAATCGCCTCCACTGCTTTTAAGGACGAGCCACCCGTAGAGATGAGGTCTTCAATCACCACCACCTTCATGCCTGGTTTCAGTTCGCCTTCAATGAGATTCTCCAAGCCGTGATCCTTTGGTTTACTGCGTACATAGACAAAAGGCTTGTACAGCGCATCAGCCACCAAAGCACCCTGTGGAATGGCACCAGTCGCCACACCAGCCACAGCATCCACCTCGGCAAAGTTCTCTTCGATGATGCGGCAAATCTCTAACTTCACGAAATTGCGCAAATCGGGGTAACTCAATGTCTTTCGGTTATCACAGTAGAATGGTGACTTCCATCCGCTTGCCCATGTAAACGGATTCTCAGGTTGTAACTTAATAGCCTTGATGTTCAGCAGTTTCGCTGCAAAGATTTTCTCCAATGTTTTCATAATTGACAGCAATTTAATTGTTAGTTTGTTGCAAAGGTACGAATTTATTTTTGTACCTTTGCACACATATTATTTAAAATGTGATTTTTATGGCAAAATTTAAGCGTATCCTCCTCAAGCTCTCGGGTGAGAGTTTGGCAGGAGAACAGAAGCAGGGTATTAACGTAGAGAGATTGAATCAGTATGCCCAACAAATCAAGGAAATAGCAGAGATGGGAGTACAGATTGGCATCGTCATCGGAGGTGGCAATATTTTCCGTGGACTGAGTGGAGCAGGGAAAGGCTTTGACCGTGTGAAGGGTGACCAGATGGGCATGTGTGCAACGGTCATCAACTCATTGGCGCTATCAAGTGCATTGGGTGCAATCGGTCAGAAGAACCGCGTTCTCACAGCCATCCGTATGGAACCCATCGGCGAATTTTACAATAAATGGAAGGCGATTGAGGCGATGGAACAGGGCGAGGTGGTCATCATGGGCGCTGGCACCGGTTCTCCTTATTTCACGACAGACACCGGTTCGTCATTGCGTGGTGTAGAGATAGAGGCAGACGTGATGCTGAAGGGCACACGTGTGGATGGCGTCTATACGGCAGACCCAGAAAAAGACCCGACAGCAAAGAAATATCACGACATAACTTATGCTGACGTGATTGCTCAAAACCTGAAAGTGATGGACATCTCAGCGACAGCGATGTGCATGGAAAACAACCTGCCCATCTATGTGTTCAACATGGATGTAGTAGGTAACTTGAAGAAAGTAATGGAAGGTGAAGATATCGGTACATTGGTACACAATTAAATGTACCAATTGTAAATATCTTTATTTTCCTAAGAATTTCTTGATGGCGATAGCGTCTTCGTCGCCATCGGCAGCATCGGCGCGGAGGTCTTTCAAGATTTCTGCGCCGTCTTTTTCATCGTTAAGGGCTTTAAGGAAGAGGGTCTTTGCCTTTGCCTTGTCTTGTGCCACACCCTTGCCCTCAAAGTAGCACTCACCGAGGGCAAACTGAGCCTTGGCATTGCCTTGTTTGGCAGATTTGGAGAAATATTGGAAAGCCTTGACCTTATCCTTGTTCACGCCTTTACCTTTCTTGTAGCAACGCCCCAGCTGGTATTGTGCCTTGTGATAGTTCTGTGCAGCAGATTTTGAGTACCATTGGAAGGCTTTGACATTGTCTTCAGCCACACCATGCCCCTTGTCATAGCAACGTCCCATGCGGTACTGTGCTTTCTTGTGTCCCTTCTGTGCAGCTGGCAGCAGTTTCTTTACAGCCTCGGCATATTTCTTCTGATCATAAAGTTTCTTGCCGTCTTCATATAGGGCATCTGCAGATTGTGCTCTTGCCACGATGCTGAGCAGAAGCATTAGTATAAATAGAATTTGTCTTGTCATAGGTTTTGTGTTGTTATCCTGTTTCTTATTTTTGAGATGCAAAGGTACGGCTTAGTAAAAAGAAAAACAAATAAAATAGCATGATTCTTCTCCTTGAAAATGAAAATAAACCCTCATTTTACTCGCTGACTCATTTTTTTGCCGTACCTTTGCACCCGATTTACATCAATAAGTATGCAGGATATTAGAAACATTGCGATTATTGCGCACGTTGACCACGGAAAGACGACGCTGGTCGATAAGATGTTGTTGGCCGGAAATCTGTTTCGTGAGAATCAGCAGACGGGCGACTTGATTTTGGATAACAATGAGTTGGAACGTGAGCGTGGCATCACGATTCTGTCGAAAAACGTATCCATTAATTATAAAGGTACAAAGATTAATGTGATTGACACCCCTGGACACTCTGATTTTGGAGGTGAAGTGGAACGAGTTCTGAATATGGCTGACGGCTGCATCCTGTTGGTGGATGCGTTTGAAGGTCCGATGCCCCAGACGCGTTTTGTGTTGCAAAAGGCTTTGGAGATTGGACTGAAGCCAGTGGTGGTGGTGAACAAAGTGGACAAACCCAACTGCCGTCCAGAGGAGGTGTATGAGATGGTCTTTGACTTGATGTTCTCGCTCAATGCGACAGAAGACCAACTGGATTTCCCCGTAGTATATGGTTCAGCTAAGCAGGGCTGGATGGGTCCTGACTACAAGACACCTACGAGTGACATCACCTATCTGCTGGATGTGATTCTCGACACGATTCCTGCTCCTGAGCAGTTAGAAGGGTCGCCTCAGATGCTGATTACATCGCTGGATTATTCGACTTATACGGGTCGTATTGCTGTGGGGCGCGTTCATCGTGGTACGTTGAAGGCTGGTCAGAACATTACGATTGTGCATCGTAATGGTAGTTCGGAGAAAACAAAAATAAAGGAACTGCATACGTTTGAAGGGATGGGACACAGGGCTGCAGAGTCGGTCAGTTCAGGTGACATCTGTGCTGTCATAGGTCTGTCGAACTTTGAGATAGGCGACACCATCTGCGACTTTGAGGCTCCTGAAGCATTGCCCACCATCTCGATTGATGAACCGACGATGTCGATGCTCTTCACCATCAATAACTCACCGTTCTTCGGTAAGGAAGGCAAATTCTGCACAAGCCGCCACATTGGCGACCGCCTCTACAAGGAATTGGAGAAAAACCTCGCCTTGAGAGTCGAGACAAAGGAGGGAACGACTGACCAATGGATTGTGAGCGGTCGTGGTGTGTTGCACCTCTCTGTACTTATTGAGACCATGCGCCGTGAGGGTTATGAATTGCAGGTGGGACAGCCTCAGGTCATCTACAAGGAAATCAATGGCGTGAGGTGTGAGCCAGTGGAAGAACTGACCATCAACGTGCCTGAGGAGTTCGCCAGCAAGATGATTGATATGGTGACACGTCGCAAGGGTGAGATGGTGAGTATGGAGGCACAGGGTGACCGAGTGAATATTGAGTTTGAGATTCCTTCGCGTGGCATCATTGGTCTGCGCACCAATGTGTTGACAGCCAGTCAGGGCGAGGCCATCATGGCGCATCGCTTCAAGGACTACCAACCCTTCAAGGGAGAACTGACACGCCGCACGAATGGTTCGCTCATCGCCTTGGAGTCAGGTACTGCCTATGCTTATGCTATTGATCACTTGCAGGACAGAGGCAAATTCTTCATCAATCCACAAGATACTGTGTATGCTGGTCAGGTGGTGGGTGAGCACGTACATGAAATCGACCTTGTCATTAATGTGACGAAGGCAAAACAATTAACTAATGTACGCGCGAGTGGAACAGATGAGAAAGCACACATCATCCCCCCAGTGGTGCTGTCGTTGGAGGAAGCATTGGAATACATTAAGGCTGATGAATATGTGGAGGTGACACCGAAGAGCATGAGAATCCGCAAAATCATCCTCGATCACTTGGAGCGTAAGCGTGCCAATCGCGAAGAGTGACTTTTGTAAAGCAGGCTGATAAAAACAACCCGTTTTTGTGATAATTCTGCACAAATATTGGTTGTTTGTGCAGATAATATGCTTTTTATGAGAATATTTTTGCAGAAATCAAAGAATTATTCCTACCTTTGCACCGCAAAACGTAACAAAGCGACTAAATAGAAAGTAATCCATTAACATTTTAAACATTTAAGATTATGTCTGAAATTGAATCAAGAGTAAAATCTATCATCGTTGAGAAGCTCAACGTTGA
>CADCQH010000161.1 GCA_902803605.1 uncultured Bacteroidales bacterium
GGGTGATGTCGGTGCTGCCACTGACCCTGACGTCAACTCACAGTACTGGAATCCTGCCAAGTATCCGTTCTGCATCAGCCGTTCAGGTGTTTCCATCAACTACACCCCCTGGCTCCGCCACATCGTAGATGACATCGACCTTGCCAACCTCACGGGCTACTACCGTCTTGGCGATTACGATGCCCTGTCCGGTTCACTTCGTTACTTCTCGCTCGGTGAGGTGTATGAAAGCCTGGATGAAGATGCACAGTCTTTCAAACCCTACGAACTGGCTGTTGACTTGGCCTACTCACGTATGCTCTCCGAAACCTTCTCTGCAGGTGTAGCTCTCCGTTTCATCTACTCTGACCTTGCTTACAAAGGTGAAGGTTCTGATGCTTTGAAACCCGCATCGGCATTTGCAGCCGACATCGCCCTCTACCACAACGGCTACCTCAACCTCGGTGGTCATGAGAGCCAACTCGGATGGGGTCTCAACATCAGCAACATCGGTTCAAAACTATCTTACGACGAGGGTAACACCACGGAGTTCATCCCGACCAACCTCCGTCTTGGTACCTCTCTGCTCGTGCCCTTCGACGAATATAACACCCTCAGCATTTCTGCCGATGCCAACAAGTTGCTTGTTCCCACACGTCCTACCATGGATCAGTATGTGGAGCACATGGTCAAGACAGAAGGTGGCGAAGCCAAAGACTACGAAAAGGACTATGGCGGCTACCGCACATGGCTCGAAGGTGAAGGCTACTTCAACGTCTCCCCTATCAGCGGCATCTTCAAGTCCTTCCACGATGCGCCCAACGGTGCCAAGGAAGAGTTTCAGGAAATCCAGTGGAGTGTCGGACTCGAATACTCCTACAACAATCAGTTCTTCCTCCGCGGCGGCTATCACTACGAGCACCCCAACAAGGGTAACCGTTCATTCTACACCGTCGGTGCTGGTTTCAAGATGAGCGTCTTCTCCCTCGATGCAGGCTATGTCATCTCTACCGCCCAAAGCAATCCGCTCGACCAGACCATCCGTTTCTCTTTGGCCTTCGACATGGACGGCATCAATGACCTGCTGGGCAAGAGAAGAAGAAGATAATCCTATTTACCATTTGCCAAATAAATTGTAAATTGTTAAATTGTAAATACCCAGGCATTGTCACATTGTAAAATAAGAGTCGGCTTCGGCTACGACGTTCACCAATTGGTTCCCGACCGCGACCTCTGGCTCGGCGGCATCAAGATTGACCACACCCTCGGTCTGCTCGGCCATTCCGATGCCGATGTACTCATCCATGCCATTTGCGACGCCATCCTTGGAGCCGCCAACATGCGCGACATCGGTTATCATTTTCCACCCAAGAAGGGCAATGAGTTTGAGAACATCGACTCCAAGATTCTTCTGCGCAAGACCCTCGACATCGTTGCCTCCAAAGGCTACAGCATCGGCAACATCGACTGCACCATCTGCGCTGAACATCCCAAACTCAATCCCCACATCCCACAGATGCAGCAGACCCTCGCCCAGGTGATGGGCATCGACCTTGATGACATCTCCATCAAAGCCACCACCACCGAACATCTCGGCTTCACAGGCCGCGAGGAAGGCATCAGCGCTTATGCCGTTGTACTGCTAACGGCATGAGTCAATGCCCATCCGCCGTTTCGTCAAAACGCTATCCGCACCAGTTTTTCCTACGACGCGTTCCAGATATTTTTCCGCCCCGTCCTAAAAAGTTTTAGAACCCGTCGTAGAAAAAAGGCTTCCTTATTCCCCAATAAGGGTTCCTTATTGATGAATAAGGGACCCTTATTGAAAAATAAGCGTCCCTTATTCTGAACTATTGCTGTCCGCGTTTTTGAGAAGCGATTTTAAGTCATCCTATAGAAAAACGCTGATGGCGAAGAGCAAGCCAAAGAGGAAGATGTTGCGGGCAGTGGCACCCAACACCTGATTGAGGTCACGCCCATCGAGGGTCTTCAGCTGCTGGAAGGTGCGGATGTGAAGGATGAGGTAGAGGAACATCAGTGGATAGCGGATGTTGGAATAGGGAGAGAGGAAGAGAGCCGTGAAGGCAAAAAGGGTGGCGATAATGCCCAACCAAAGATAGAGGTTGAGACAGATGCTTTCGCCTTTTTTCTGTCCTTGTTCAGCGCCACACTTACGGACTTGAGCCTCTATCAAGCGGACGATGATGGTGCGCTTACCGCTGACTTTGTCTTGGTTGCGGTCACGGTAGTTGTTGACCATCAAGAGGTTGTCGGTCGCCAATCCCATGGCGAGGCTGGCAACGATAAGTGGAATGTTCCAATCTCCATCAGTCATGACATAATAGGTGAATACGACGGGAACGAATCCAAAGAAGATGAGCACAAGGAGGTCGCCCCAGCCAAGATAGGAAAGACGGGTGGTATAGAGAAAACAAAAGACAACACACAAGACACCTACAATCAGCAGTTCCCACTGGAGGTGAAGGAACAGGATGGCAAGTCCCACCAAACAAGAGAGCACCGTCATGACTCCTATCCCCCACTGCATCGCATGGGGAGTAATCCATCCTTGAGCACAAGCACGCTCAGGACCGAGGCGGTCTTCACGGTCAGTGCCTTTCTTGAAATCAACGTAGTCGTTGATGAGATTGGCGTCAATCTGCATGAAAATGGCGAAAAGAAGGCAAAGGATGAGTGGAGAGTGGAGAGTGGAGGGTTGAGCGTTGAGAGTTGAGAGTTGAGCGTTGGCATAGGCGAAGGCGGCACCGACAAGAACAGGGGCAATGGCTCCTGTGAGCGTTTTGGGACGGGCTGCAAGAAACCACGCCTTTATCGAATTTGTCTTTACCATCATTTTAACCTTAACCCTAACGCTAACCTTAACGCTAACACTAAACTCTAAACCCTAAACTCTCAACCCTAAACCCTATTCGTCGTCACTTTTCCAATATTGGATGGTGAGGGTGTTGTTGGTGTAGAACATCGCACCAAAACCACGACGTTCATTATCCTTATAGCGTCCGTAGTAATAATTACCATTACTATAATAATATATACCGACACCTTCGCGCTTGCCGTTGACCGTCTCCCCTACATATTGGTCACCGTTCTCATAGGTGAGCGACTCAAAGCGATAGACCTTCTCATAGTCAGCAGGAAGAGCATACTTGTCACCATCTTTCATGATATAGAGTGGGTCACCCGTTGTGAGGTCGTAGCAGATGTAGTGGTCGTTGGTACCGACCTTAGCGACCTGTGTTCCCATCTTGATGCCGAACAGGAAGTTGCCAAGACGGTACTGTCCATAGATGACGCCATCATTGTCGGTGTAGTAAGCTCCAAAGCCATAGACGTTACGTTCCTTCGTAATCTGGCCGAAGTACTGTCCATAAGAGGATTTGGCCACTCCACTAGCAAAATCCTTCACATGATCGACAAAAGCAGCATCGTACTGACTGGGGATGTTGGGGTACTTCTCGAGACGTCCGAACTGGGCGTTTGCAGATAGCACGAACACACATTGAAGGATGAAATAAAGAGAGACTATTTTTCTCATATATGACTTGTATTTACTTGTTGTCTTTTGAAAACCGCTGCAAAATTAC
>CADCQH010000162.1 GCA_902803605.1 uncultured Bacteroidales bacterium
ATTAATGAAGAAACTTTTCATTGAGACTTATGGCTGCCAAATGAACGTGGCGGACAGTGAAGTCATTGCCTCTGTGATGAAAATGGCGGGGTATGAGACCTGCGCATCCATCGAAGAGGCAGATGCTGTGTTGTTGAACACCTGTTCCGTTCGTGAAAATGCAGAAAACAAGATATACAACCGGTTGGAAGCACTGCATGCCTTGCAGAAGAAAGGGCGTGCGTTCATTATTGGTGTTGTGGGATGTATGGCAGAACGGGTGAAAGAAGATTTGATGGAGCATCACCATGTGAACCTTGTGGCAGGTCCAGATTCGTATTTGTCGCTGCCAGAATTGTTTGCTGCCGCTGAAATAGGGGAGAAGGCCATCAATGTGGAGTTGAGCACGACGGAAACGTATCGTGATGTGATTCCAGAACGTGTTTGTGGTGGTCATATCAGCGGTTTTGTCAGCATTATGCGTGGTTGCAATAATTTTTGTCATTACTGCATTGTTCCCTACACTCGTGGCAGGGAAAGGAGCCGTGAAGTGGACAGCATCTTGAACGAGGTGAAGGATTTGGAACAGAAGGGGTATAAAGAGGTGACATTGTTGGGGCAGAACGTGAACAGTTATCAGTGTGGGGAAGTGGGATTTCCTCAGCTATTGGGCATTGTGGCAGACGCTGCTCCAGGAATGCGCATCCGATTCACCACCTCCCATCCGAAAGACATGAGCGATGAGACGTTGGAGGTGATAGCAGCCCACAAAAACATTTGCCGTCATATTCATCTGCCCGTGCAGAGTGGAAGCAACCGCATCTTGAAACTGATGAACAGAAAATACACCCGTGAGTGGTATCTTGACCGCGTGGCAGCCATTCGTCGCATCCTTCCTGACTGTGGATTGACTACAGACATCTTTGTTGGCTACCATTCCGAAACGGAGGAAGATCACCAGATGTCACTTTCGTTGATGCGTGAATGCGGTTATGATTCAGCATTTATGTTCAAATATTCGGAGCGTCCAGGCACTTATGCTTCGAAGCACCTTCCTGACGATGTGCCAGAGGACACCAAGATTCGTCGCTTGAATGAGATGATTGCCTTGCAAAATGAGCTTTCGGCTGAGAGTTACAGGCAAGATGTGGGGAAGACGTTCGAGGTGCTGGTTGAAGGTGTGTCGAAACGTAGCAAAGAACAGTTCTTTGGTCGTACAGAGCAAAATAAAGTGGTGGTGTTCAATCGCGGCAACCACCATATTGGTGATTTTGTACAGGTGAAAATAGTAGAATCCAGTTCAGCAACCCTCAAAGGTATCGAAACAGCCCTCTCGTAGGGCGATTCCCCCAATGTATGAGTAAGAAAAGACAATCATTTTTGAGCACCCAGTTCTTGACGGCAGCCATCAGCACCACTTTGGTGTTGGTTTTGTTGGGTACTATCGTGCTTTTCGTCCTGACAGCTCACAATTTGTCCACCTACGTGAAGGAGAACATTAATGTGAGTGTGTTGATCAGCGATGAGATGGATAGCCTTCAAATCAAGAACATGGAGGATGTACTCAAGCAGGCTCCTTATGCCAAGAGTGTGGAGTACATCTCGAAGGAACAGGCTTTGAAAGAGGAGATTCAGGCGCAGGGAATCGACCCTACCGAGTTTATCGGGATGAATCCCTATACGGCCTCATTCGAAATAAGGATTAATGCAGAACATGCTAATCCTGACAGTATTAGTGCTGCCGTGAAAAAGTTAAAGGGAAATCCTAATGTGGTGGATGTCATTTATTCGAAGGATTTGATCAAGTCAGTGAATGACAACATCCGCAAAGTGAGCATCATCTTGCTGATTATTGCAGCCTTGTTCACCTACATCTCCTTTGCACTCATCAACAATACGGTGCGTCTGACCATATTCTCCAAACGCTTCATCATCAATACGATGAAATTAGTAGGAGCCAGTTGGAACTTTATTCGCCGACCCTTCCTTGCCCGTAGTTTCACTTTGGGCATTGCATCAGCGGTTTTGGCAGATGGGTTGCTCATAGGAGGGCTCTATTGGTTGTATAACTTCGAACCTCAGATAGGGGCCGTCATCGACCTCAAGGTCATTGTCATCGTGTCAGCAGCCGTGTTCCTGTTTGGCATCATCATCACTTATCTGTGTACACTTTTCTCTCTGAATAGGTACCTGAAGATGAGCAGCAACGATCTCTATTACATCTGATTTGCCTTGAATAGGGCGATTGTTATTAACTCGAGAACTAACACATCAATATAATGAAAAATTTCGCATTTACAAAAATCAACTACATCCTGCTGCTGGTAGGATTTATTATCATCATCATCGGATTCATCATGATGTCTGGTGATGCAACGACGGAGGAAGCCTTCAATCCAGACATCTTCAGCGATATGCGCACAAAGGTGGCTCCGATGGTGTGTCTTTTTGGTTTTCTCTTTGAAATTGTGGCGATACTTTGGCCACCTCGTAAGGAAGAAAAGATTGAAACTAAGATGGAGAGCTGATTATGGATTGGATTCAGACAGTTATCATTGCGGTAGTGGAGGGGCTTACTGAGTTCCTGCCTGTCTCCTCGACAGGACACATGATTATTGCACAAAACATTTTGGGGGTGGAGAGCACGGAATTTGTGAAGGCTTTCACCTTTATCATACAGTTTGGTGCCATCCTTTCAGTGGTTTGTCTTTATTGGAAACGATTCTTCCAGCTGAACAAGGAACCTCTGCCAGAGGGGACGCCTTTTTTCAAGCGTTTCATCCACAAGTACGATTTCTATTGGAAACTGCTGATTGCTTTTGTTCCTGCCGTCGTTTTAGGTTTACTCTTCAACGATGTCATTGATGCCTTGCTGGAGCGTGTTGAGGTCGTAGCTGTCATGTTGGTTATGGGTGGTATCTTCATGCTGTTTTGCGACAAGATTTTCAACAAGGGCGACGACCATACCGTGTTGACAGAAAAACGGGCGCTGATGATAGGTCTCTACCAATGTATCTCCATGATACCAGGTGTGTCGCGTTCAATGGCGACGATTGTGGGTGGTATGTCCCAAAAGATGACGCGCAAGAACGCAGCAGAATTTTCTTTCTTCCTGGCTGTACCCACCATGTTTGGAGCCACTGTATATAAGCTATATAAACTCTTCAAAGAGGGAGGCTCAGAACTGATCATGAACAATCTTGACACGCTTATCATTGGAAATGTCGTGGCTTTCGTTGTCGCATTGCTGGCTATCAAGTTCTTTATCAGTTTTGTCCAGAAATATGGTTTTAAGGCTTTTGGTTGGTATAGAATCATAGTTGGAGGTATTATTCTCGTCATGCTTTTTATGGGGTGTGAACTCACCATTTCGTAATATAGACTAAGAAAAGAATGAATCCTCAGGCAGGTGAAATACTTATCTTCAATAAACCCTATCGTTGGACATCCTTCAATGTGGTGGCAAAGGTACGGGGTGAACTCTCGCACAGGTTAGGTGTGAAGAAGTTGAAGGTGGGACACGCAGGCACACTCGACCCGTTAGCAACGGGCGTGCTTATCATCTGCACGGGCAAGAGCACCAAACTCATTGATGAACTCCAGTCACACACAAAGGAATATGTGGCCACCATCAAATTAGGGGCTACCACGCCTTCGTATGATATGGAGACGACGGAGGATGCCACCTATCCCACCGGACACATCACCAGAGCGTTGGTGGAAGAGAAACTCCAGGCATTTGTGGGGCGTATCGAACAAGTTCCGCCTACATTCTCAGCCGTGAAGGTGGATGGGAAGCGAGCCTTTAAGTATGCCCGTAAGGGGGAAGAAGTGGAGTTGAAACCTAAGATTCTTGTAATTGACGAATTGGAAATCTTGCATTTTGGTGAGGTGGAAAATGAAATCTCAGACGAAAGCACAGATGCACGTGAACGCATCAAATACCAAATTGGCAATATCCAAGATTCTCACCTTTCGCTCACTATCCGTGTGGTGTGCAGTAAGGGGACTTACATCAGGGCTTTAGCACGTGACATCGGTCAGGCACTCGGTTCTGGTGCCTATCTCACAGGATTGGTCCGCACCCGTATCGGGAAATACACCCTCCAAGACTGTATGGACATCGCCCAGTTCCCTCAATGGCTTGAACAACAGACATTAGAAAACAACGTATAAAAACCAAATTGTACATAAAGACATGAAACTTTCACAATTTAAGTTTAGACTTCCTGACGAGAAGATTGCACTCTATCCTCGCACTTACAATCCTGAAACAAAAATCTACAACCGCGATGAAGCTAAGTTGATGGTGGTGCATAAGCAGACGGGCGAGATAGAGCACCGTATTTTCAAGGATATCATTGAGTATTTTGACGAGGGCGACGCCTTTGTCTTCAACGACACGAAAGTGTTCCCAGCCCGTCTTTATGGCAATAAAGAGAAGACTGGTGCCCGCATCGAGGTGTTCCTTCTTCGTGAGCTCAATGAATCTCTCCGTCTTTGGGATGTGCTGGTTGACCCTGCCCGTAAGATTCGTATAGGTAACAAACTCTACTTCGGCCCAGATGAGTCGTTGGTGGCAGAAGTGATAGATAACACCACCTCTCGTGGTCGCACCCTCCGTTTTCTCTATGATGGACCTCACGATGTGTTCAAGGACACACTTTACAGCCTTGGTGAAGCACCTATTCCTGATGACATCCGTGCCCATCGTCCTGCAGAAGAAGAAGATCATGAGCGTTTCCAAACCATCTTCGCACGTCACGAAGGGGCTGTCACCGTACCTGTCACAGGACTTCACTTCTCTCGTGAGCTGATGAAGCGTATGGAGATTATGGGTATAGGACAGGCTTTTATCACGCTTCATGCAGGTTTGGGCAACTTCCGTAGCATTGATGTGGAAGACCTGACCAAGCACAAAACCGACTCTGAACAGATATTTGTCAATAAGGAGGCTTGCGACATCGTGAATAAGGCTAAGGAGAATGGACATAAGGTTTGTGCTGTGGGTACGACCACCCTGCGCACGCTCGAAACGGCTGTAGGTCCTGGTGGTTTCATCAAGGAGTTTGAGGGGTGGACGAACAAGTTCATCTTCCCTCCTTACGACTTCACGGTGGCCGATGCCTTTGTAGTGAACTTCCAGCAGCCACTTTCCACGATGCTGATGCTCGTTACTGCATTTGGTGGTTACGAGGTGGTGATGAATGCCTACAAGGAAGCCCTCAAGGGTGACTATATGTTTGGCACATACGGCGATGCAATGCTGATTATCGATTAGTCAGCCCACGTGCTGGGCGATATTTTTGCTCAACGTGAATACAGTATATCTTTCACTCGGCACAAATCTTGGCGACAAGGAGCAGAACCTTATGTCCGCCATCACGGAAATAGAAAGGCGGATTGGCTCCATCAGGGCCAAGTCTGCTTTTCTTGCAACTGCGCCGTGGGGATTCGAGAGCAAGCATTCCTTCCTCAATGCAGCCGTGCGGGTGGAGACGGAACTCACCCCTTTTGCTTTGTTGGACGCCACCCAGCAGATAGAACGGGACATGGGACGCACCCTGAAGTCAGTGTCTGGCAAGTATCACGACCGTATCATTGACATCGACATTCTCCTCTACGATGATCTCCGCATCAAGACCCAACGACTTACGATTCCTCACCCAGTGATGTATGAGCGTGACTTCGTGCTCATCCCTCTTCGAGAGATCTTACCTCAAACAGAATTGAAACAATGAAAAAGACCATTACCCTTTTTAGCATCATCCTTTTTACCCTTCCACTTATGGCACAAAAAAGACTCTTCACCCTCAACGACCTTATTCCTGGCGGTTCCACTTATTATCAGTCTTCCGTGCCAGAAACCAAATACCTTGTGTGGTGGGGTGACGAATGCATTGAGCAGGACATTCATGAGTGTCGTACCATCAGCAAGAAGGATGGCTCTGTCCAGACGCTCGTCACGCTCGAACAGATTAACGATATCCTTTTGGCTGCCAACCAGAAGATTGTTCGCCATTTGTACAACACTTCTTTCCCCTATGCAGAAAAGCCGCTCCTGCTTCTGTTGGATGGCAATCGGCACATCCTCATCGACTGGCAAGAGAAGAAGGTGGTTTGGTATGCTGAACTCGACCCAAAGGTAAGTAATGAGGATTGGAGCAAGGATTCCCGTTCTTATGCCTATACCATCGACCACAATCTTTTTGTTCTTACGGCTGATGGAAAGACACATCAGGTTTCTGCTGATGGCAGCATTGACCTTGTCTATGGGGAGAGTGTGCATCGCGAAGAATTTGGCATCTCCAAGGGTACTTTCTGGAATCCTGATGGCTCTCTGCTTGCCTTCTATAAGATGGATCAGAGTATGGTGTCCAAATACCCACAGGTGAATATCACCCTGCCTCAGTATCCTGTCGCTTCTCAGTCCTCGTCTCCCAACGACTCTCGATGCGCCACCACTTCTCCCGACCCTTATCCGATGGCTGGCGAAACCTCGCACAAGGTCTATGTGGGCATCTTCAATCCCCTGACAGACAAGACCATCTACCTGAATGCCGGTGACCCGACCGACCGATATTTCACGAACATCGCGTGGTCGCCTGACGGCAAGAAAATCTATCTCATTGAACTGAATCGTGACCAGAATCATGGTTCGCTTGACGAATATGACGCCACCACCGGCGAGAAACTGCGCACCCTCTTCACGGAGGACAATGACAAATATTTCGAGCCCCTCAATCCCATCCAGTTCCTGCCTTGGGACGACACGAAATTTGTCTATCAGACACGCAGGGACGGCTATAACCACATCTATTTATATAATGTAGAAGGGAAATGCCTGAAGCAACTCACCAAAGGCGCTTTCGAGGTGCTCGGCGTGTTGGGTTTCAACAAGGCGCAGAAGACCATCCTCTACGCCTCCAACGAACAAGATCCGTTGCAGCAGAATGTATTCAAGGTCGATATGAAGGGCAAGCGCACCCTGCTTGGCGATGCGACTGGTTGGCACAATGCCACCCCCTCAGAGTCGGGAGACTACGTCATAGACAACTATTCCTCGCCCGACATCGCACGCAACATCGACATCGTTTCGACCTTGAACGCCAAACCCTCGTCCCTCAACTATTTCACTGCCGCAGAGCCTTGGGATGCCTTTCAGGTGCCTGAAATCAAGACGGGTACCATCAAGGCTGCCGATGGGGTGACGGACCTCTATTATCGCCTGATTCTTCCCACCAACTTCGACCCATCGAAAAAATATCCTGCCGTGGTCTATGTCTATGGAGGCCCTCATGCCCACAACATCGATGCTTCTCGCCATTGGGGAGTGCGTGGTTGGGACATCTGGATGGCACAGCAGGGATACGTGATGTTCTGCCTTGACAATCGTGGCAGCGAGCATCGTGGACTTGCCTTCGAACAGGCAACCTTCCGTCAGTTGGGAGTCGAGGAGATGAAAGACCAGCTCTGTGGTGTAGATTACCTGAAGAGCCTTCCTTTCGTGGATGGGAACCGTCTGGGCGTACATGGATGGAGTTATGGCGGCTACATGACCACCAGCCTCATGACCACCTATCCTGATGTATTCAAGGTGGGTGTGGCAGGCGGTCCTGTCATCGACTGGCACTTCTACGAGGTGATGTATGGTGAGCGTTACATGGACACACCGCAGACAAATCCTGAAGGCTACCAAAAGACCTCCTTGCTCAACAAGGCAGGGAACTTAAAAGGTCGTCTCCTCATCATCTATGGAGGAAACGACCCTATCTGTGTGCCTCAGCATACGCTGTCCTTTATGCGTGCCTGCATTGATGCTGACACCTATCCAGACCTTTTCACCTATCCTGGTGACGAGCACAACATGATGGGTTCAGACCGTGTACATCTGCACAACACCATCACGCGCTACTTTGAAGACCACCTGAAAAAGTGAGAACTGTCATATTCCCATCAGCAATCCGTCAGGTGTAGCACGAACCTCACACCCTTGGTGAACGTCGGGTCAATCTCGAGGTCACCGTTCATCTTCATGGCCATTTGCTTGCAGATGGGCAAGCCAAGACCGTCGCCAGTGGTGAGGTCATGCACCTCACGGAAGGGCTTGAACACATCCTCACGCAGTTCTTCAGCAATCGTGCTGCCCGTGTTCGACACCAGGAACTGGTGCTTGTGCGCCCCCCTCTTCTTGTATTCCAGGGTGATGTGTCCACCTTCAGGCGTGTAGTTGGCAGCGTTCTCCAACAGGTGCTGAAGGATGTGCGACACGTATTCCCTGTTGATGTTCACCGTCATTTTGGGTGCATCGGCCTTCAGGATGACGCCACTCTTCACCTTGTTCCGTGTCTTTTCAATCAAGCCCTCACAGAAAGTCGCCAACTGGGTGTCCTCACGTTCCACCTTTTCAGTGGAGTTCTCCAGTTCAGAGAGCGTCTGGATATGTTCAGAGAAGTCCAGCAGTGCCTTCACTTCAGGAGTGCTCTTGTCCAGCTTCTGCAAGGTAGGTTCCAGCTGAGCTGAGATGTTGCTGATGAAATGCGCCTGTGCTGCATTGTTCTCGCTCAGTTGACGGATGGTCTTCTTCTGCTTGCGGGTCAGGTAAATGGAACGCAGCAAGACAAGAGCGCCCAGCACCAGCACGGCAGCCAGCACGGCAGCCAGAATGCCCAATCCGACGATTACCGCTTGACGGGTAGTCAGCGAACTGTCTTTCTCGGCAATGTCAGCCTCATTGTCGGCAATCTGCTTCCTCAGCCCCTCCATCTCCTTCGCCACCTTCTGTTCGCTGGCCTCATTCATCTTCTCCACCATCTCCTTCAACAAGGCATTGGCCTTGCTGTTCTGTCCCAGGGAGAACAAATAGACGGATTTGTGGAAAAGATGGTCGTTCTTCAGTTCAGCGTCATTCGCTTCGTTGGCATATTTCTCCATCTTGCCCAGCTGCTCCATCGCCCCCTCCTCCTTCTTCTGCTTCGTATAGATCTGGAAACGCTCTTTTGCCGTCTGATAGTGGAGCAACGCCTTTTGGCTGTCGTCAGCCTTCGTGTCAATGCTTTGGTCGATGCGCTGCAACAAGTCCAATCCCTCCTTGTAGAGGTTGTCTCCCTTGTAATACAGCACAGTGGCCTTCAATCCACACGCCACACCCTGTTGCGTCTGCCCCTTCTTGACATAGTCCTCATAAGCACGTAGGTAAAAAGCACGGGCATTCACCATGTTGCCCTTTCCGTCTTCTCTCTCAGCTTGCATCTCCAGGCTGCTCTTCTTCGTTTCTTGCGCATTGACAAACACATAGCAACAGAACACGCTCAAAAATAAAACAAATAAAAACTTTTTCATCTTCTTTTCAATTAAAAGGTTTCGTGCTGCGAAATTAGGCATTTCTTTCATTCCCTCCAAATATTACCAGAGAAAATTTGGGATTTTCCACTTTCACGTTCCATCTGTGCCATAATTGTTCGGAAATATGAAGTAAACATGAAGTACACATGAGGCACGTTTGACTGACTTTTTCTGAAGACCCCAGACGTTTGGCAGACAGGGATACTCGTCAACCAACATCAGGCGAGGCAGTCAACAAAATCAGTACGTTAGAGCCAAAACTGTGCTCTGTGCGCTGTGCGCACCTGGGCAAGATTCGCAGAAGACGGCTTTTCTAAGAAAATTCGATTTTCTTAAATCTTTTACCTAAAATATTTGCATATCTCAGAAAAATGGCGTACCTTTGTGCTGTAAGTGATAGAAAGGTTATTGGCTATAGGTTATTGGTTATAGAAGCCGGCCAGCTCCCCCTCCAACTCTCAACTCTCAAAAAGCCATGCAAAAACACCACCCGACGGACGGCTGAGGACGAAACGCCGTATCGTGAGGCACGAAACGCCGTATCAAGGGCAACGAAACGCCGTATCGTTTTTTGAAGGGTAAATAAAGAAGGGAACGGAAAGGAAGTTGTTATTCGCGGATAAATTAGGGGATGAAATGGAAGAAATGGGGGTTATGATACAAAAAAACATTAAAAAACACACTTTTTAGGCAGTTGGAGCAGAAAAACAGCGGAATAAACGCTAACTTTGCATGATTTTGTGCTCGCCTGCATACGTTTGTAGGCTATATGTTTATGGGCAGTGCCGGCGAGACGGGGAACAGGATAATTAAATCACTAACAGAAAAAATAACAAAAGACAATGAAAAAGATTATGATGATGGCAGCTGCTGTTGCAATGACTGCCATGACGTTGGTTTCTTGTGACAACAACAGTAATGCCACCCTCAAGGATGGTGTTGACTCTCTCGCCTACGACTGTGGCGTATTCCAGTCAGAGGGTCTGAAGCAGTACATGACGATGCAGCTGGGCATTGACTCTGCTTACGTGGATGACTTCATCAAGGGTCTGAAGGAAGGTGCCATGAATGAGGCTGACCCCAAGAAGGCGGCTTATCTGAGCGGTCTCACCGTGGGTAAGGATGTGCAGAGCATGGCGAAGAGCCTGACCCAGCAGGTGTATGGTGACGACTCGACGAAGAGCGTGAACATCAAGGTGCTCATCGCTGGTTTTGAGGCTGGTCTGAAGGGTAAGGATGGCCGTACGACTGAACAGGCCTACAATGACTTCAACGCTAAGTTGCAGCCAGTACGTGAGGCTCAGCTCCTGAAGGACTTTGGCGACAACAAGGCTGCTGGTGAGAAGTATCTGGCTGAGAACAAGAAGAAGGATGGCGTGAAGGTGACCAAGAGCGGCTTGCAGTACAAGGTGCTCGTAGAAGGTACCGGTGCCATGCCTACTGACACATCGAAGGTGCAGGTGAACTATGAAGGTAAGCTCATCGACGGCACTGTGTTCGACAGCAGCTATGAGCGCAATATGCCTCTCACCATCGACATGAGTATGCCTGGCGTGATTCAGGGTTGGGTGGAAGCCCTGAAGTTGATGCCTGCCGGTTCGAAGTGGGAAGTGACCATTCCTCAGGAGCTGGGTTACGGCGCTCAGAACCAAGGTCCAATCAAGCCTTTCTCTACACTGATTTTCACGATTGAGGTGTTGAAATAATGGAGGTTTCAGCGTACAACGTTAAGAGTTTGAGTCATTATTGAACAGACAAGAAATGAAAAAGATTCTTACAATCACTTTAGCAGCGTTTGCAATGGCAAACGCTGTTTTCGCACAAACAGAGAAAGAGATGGCTGCGTTGGAAACAAAGGCTAATGCAGCGGTTG
>CADCQH010000163.1 GCA_902803605.1 uncultured Bacteroidales bacterium
GGCAAGCAGGGGATGGTGGGCAACACGGTGGGAGGTGTCGGCATCTGCCACTCGTTTGCTGATGATGGCCGTTGCATTTCCCTTCTGAAGGTCATGCTGACCAACTACTGCATGTACGACTGCGCCTACTGCATCAACCGGCGGAGCAACGACATCAAGCGGGCGACGTTGGCTGTGCACGAGCTCGAGGACATCGTGATGGAGTTCTACAGGAGAAATTACATCGAGGGACTCTTTCTGAGCAGCGGGGTGGTGCGCAATCCGGACTACACGATGGAACGTCTGGTGGCGATAGCCAAGGACTTGCGGACCGTGCATCATTTCAATGGCTACATCCATCTGAAGAGCATCCCGGGGGCGAGCCGTGAGCTGCTGAGCGAGGCGGGGCAATATGCCGACCGCATGAGCGTGAACATCGAGATACCCAACGAGACGTCGCTCAAGATGCTGGCTCCGGAGAAAGACCACCAGAGCGTCTTCACACCCATGCGATTCATCCAGCAGGGCGTGTTGGAGAACAAGGAGGACCGAAAGCGCCTCAGGCATGTGCCACGATTTGTGCCGGCAGGACAGAGCACCCAGATGATAGTGGGGGCGACGGCAGAGACCGACAGGGACATCCTGCACATGTCGTCGGCGATGTACGGTCAGCCCACCATGCGGCGCGTCTATTATTCCGGCTATGTGAGCGTGAACACCTACGACCCTCGTCTGCCCGTCTTGAAACAGCCGCCCTTGGTGCGTGAGAACCGGCTCTATCAGGCTGACTGGCTCATGCGCTTCTATCAGTTCAAGGTGGAGGAGATAGTGGATGAAGCCAATGCCAATCTCGACTTGGAAGTTGACCCCAAGCTGGCGTGGGCATTGAGGCATCCCGAACAGTTCCCCGTGGACATCAACCGCGACGACTATGAGCGCATCCTCCGCGTGCCGGGCATCGGCGTGAAGTCTGCCACCCTCATCGTCAACTCCCGACGTTTCAACCGCATCACTTCCTATCACCTGAAGAAGATGGGCGTGGTGATGAAGAAAGCCAAGTATTTCATCACGTGTCACGAGCTCACCGACGGCTATGCCAACCCCATCGTCGGCATCAACGAACTCCATCCCGAACGCCTCAAACCCCTCCTCGTCTCGAAAGCCCAGCAGAAAAAGGCTGCTGCCGAACTGCAACTGACGCTTGAATTCGAGAATGATTAGTTGAGGGTTTAGGGTTGAGGGTTTAGAGTTAGGGTTAAGGTTAAGCATTTAGCGGTCAACCTTTTGAAAATGTGTCATGAAATAGCCTTGATTGGAAAATTTTTCCCTGATTGGGAAATATTCTTGTAATTATGTTCCGTTTTTGAGAATAGTTTCGTATCTTTGCCGCCGAAACCTAATCAAAAGTCTATACAATGCCCCACCAGCCTATATATATAAATAATGTTAAGGCACCGCAATTTGTGGCGCGGATGTTTGGTGGTGTCGGAATTTTTGCTACTTACTTACTTACTTACTTACTTACTATATCTCCTATAATCCATATAAGGAGTGGAACGACGGCATCCTGTCACTGACCCAAAGTCGGTGACAGGATGCCGTCGTTTGCGAACGTACTATTATTAATAACAATTTTTTATTAACTATCTAACACACCGATATGATGATGAAGAAAACTATCTGGAAGAGCCTTGGATGGCTCATGATGTGCCTCTGTGCCATCAGTTTCGTGGCCTGCGGTAGCGATGATGATGACGGTGGAGGCAACAATGGTGGCGGCACCTCTGACGACTATTCCATTTACGTGGGGAAATGGTCTGGTTCGGCAAAAACCAGCAGCGGCAACACGTGGGTGTTGACCGTCAGGTTCTATGCTAACCGGACTGCTGACTTCCACCTCATCCTGCTGTCTGGGGGAGGTGCCACCACCGTTGAAAATACCACAGGCGAGAAGGTGGTCTATTACGCTGATTCCAAGATCATCTATGTCCATTCGGAGGATGACTTGTACAATGTCCTCCGTGTTCTTTCCATTTCTGGTGACAAGATGCAGCTGGACTTCATCGACTGCACCTTCAGCATGGAAAGGTCGTCCGGCTCTGGTGGAGGCGGCTCTGGCGGCTCAGGCGGCGGCAGCACTGGTCGAAAATGCGTTATTTGTGGCGGCACTGGTGACTGTTCAAGCGGCTCGGTTGGTGAGCGTTGTTATGGCTCTGGCGTATGCGGCTATTGCGATGGCAAGGGTGTGGCCACTTACAATGGCGTTAAGAAGAGTTGTCACTTGTGTGGTGGCTCCGGAGAATGTTACTGGTGTCATGGAACTGGCGATTGTTCCGCATGTAATGGAAAAGGCTATTATTAACATCTTTTATTAACAATCTAACACTTTTATGATTATGAAGAAAATGAATTGGAAGAGCCTTGGATGGCTCATGATGTGCCTCTGTGCACTTAGTTTCGCTGCCTGTGGCGATGAC
>CADCQH010000164.1 GCA_902803605.1 uncultured Bacteroidales bacterium
ACATACACCCCGCCATGTTTTGCAAACGATGCATTGTTCTGCATCTGCATCCCTGATACGGTCCAATAAGTGAGGTAGTTGATTTCAAAATCTGGATTCTTGATATATTGTGCACTCACATCTGTCTGTGCATAAATACATAGCCTCAGAAGCATTAAAAAGTTAGTTAGCAATAATTTTTTCATATGTATTGTTTTTAGTTTTACAAATCAATCGCAGTCTCTAATGCCAGAGTCATCATCTCTGTAAAGGAATTCTGACGTTGTTCGGAGGTCAGTTCCACATGACTGACAAATGAGTCGCTGATGGTCAGCAGGCATGCAGCCCGTTTCCCTAACATATTTGCATTGTGGAAGAGAGCGAAACTTTCCATCTCCACGCAATCGCTGCCTGTCCGTTCTGCAATATCTTGCCAAGAACCTTGTGAAGGGTCCGAATAGAAGACATCGCTGGAATGCACCACACTCATCTTCAAATTGATACCTAAACTATTGGCTTTCTTCTGGATGATGGCATTTAGTTCGGCATTGGGCTTGATGTGCTTGTCTGTTACACCACCTTGCACTTTGGCAAAAGTGGAATCACTCACAGCACTTGAGGCCAGTGTGACATCCATTACATTGAGCCAGTCACGATAACTGCCTGCTGAACCGATGCGAATGATATTCTCTACTCCATAGAATTTGAACAATTCATAGGAGTAGATGCCGATGCTGGGCATACCCATTCCACTGGCCATCACTGAAACGGACACACCCTTGTAGGTGCCAGTATATCCCAAAACGTTGCGTACTGATGTGACCAATTGAGGATTAGTCAGAAAGGTTTCTGCAATGAATTTAGCCCTTAGAGGGTCGCCAGGCATGAGAACCGTCTTGGCGAATGCACCGTCTGAAGCTGATATGTGTGGTGTTGCCATATTTTTTCTTTATTTGACGAGTGTCTTATAAGATTTTCCATTAACATAAATGACGTAGATGCCAGGAACGAGCCTATTGTCCGTAGGTACAGGGCTTCCTGTGACACTATAGATCTTGAATGAGGTTGCTCCATCCACATAGACACGTCCATCAATGATGCGTGGCTTTTGTGAATCAGTCATAGTGTCTGCTGAGAGACCCTCAATGGCTGTCGGAACAGACCCTCCTTCTTTGTAAGTGGCGATTGCAACCCAACCAACCTTGTCACGATAGGTATCCTCTGTTGTGTACCAAGGGATTTGTTTGTCTCCGCTTGTCAAATTTCGGTCAAGAAGACGTGTAAGCCGAAATCCCGTCGTCCATTTGATTCCATCTTCCTTTTCTGTTATATTGGCGCGGCGTAGCATACACATAGCGGGGTAATTGTTGGTTTGCAGTGCTGTCAGAATACATGGTTGGTAGAGGCGGAGCCTCTCCATCTTGGTGGACTGAGTGGCCTCGTCATACGTTGGTACATACATGTTGTTGGAACATGTGGTATTGCCATAGATATCTTCGTCTGTACCTGTTCCTGCTGCAATCATGATGCCATTCTCCTCATCCAACATGCCGATACCTGGGGTGATGGCCATGTAACAAACAGTCTGGGAACGACCTACTTTGGCAGATGCTGCTTCATCTGGATAAATGATGAATTTGAAGCCTGTATTGGTGATGTCATAGACTCTGGTGCAATAAGCGATAGTAGATGAGGTTGGCTTGCGAATTTCTGTGAGTACGACAGGAGTCACTCCTTCTGGGAATGGTTGTTGGAAGGTTACCTCAGTCACGTCAGTCCATGGGTTGGTTGAGGCTTTTTCTGATGCAATACTTCCTACTTCGCAGTCAAGGTCACCATATTTGTAAATTCCTTTCGGAAGAGCTAGGAATGGTAATTCTTCAACGGACCTGATAGAACCTGTGTTATTTGTCCATGGAACGAATTGGTAAGTTAAATGATCTCTCGTGTCAGTGAAGGCATAATTCCCTGTATGGAAAGCTGGGTTTTGATTGGTCATGGAACCCATGAATGTGCAGATATCGGTGATTTTGGATGCGTTAAGTGTTGTTCCGAACTTAATGTCAACCGCGTCATTGGACGAGATGGTAGATGTTCCATATTGGAAGTTCTCGTTGCCCTGTGATGGTGCTACGTCTACAAATACTTCATTGCTATAGCGTATTCCGTCATCAGTATCTATATCACAAATTTTGTAAGAAATGGCTCCTGTAATGTCACTTACATCATCTGTGAAGGTGAGGGTTCCGTTTCCGTGCATGCCAATATCTTCCACTGTTGAATATCTGGTCTCAGTTTTTCTTTGTATGCGGATGGAAGTGGTCTGTTTGGAATTGTTGTGTTTCCATGTTAGTGTGACCTTTTTGGAAGCAGCGGAATATGCAGAAGTGAGTTCCGTCGGATCTTTGTAAGTCCATGGCATAAAGTATTCATTGGCATCGTTATAAGCAAAGCCAGAATGGTAGGTTCCTAACACTTTGCCCGCATCGGTCAAAGAACCATTTGCTTCAATCTGTCGTTTACTCTCTACTGCATTATAAACGGCAAGACGTTCCAACCATTTATTTTCGGGTTTGTCAGCACGCACAAGCACATCTTTTAACCAAACACCATTTTTCTGTTGGTCGTTACCACTTCCCCATGAATACCAGCCTTCTGAGTCTGTGCTGAAACCACCTTCATTCGTCCAATTAGCACCATTGTTCCACTCTGTCACCCATACAGGAAGACCTGTAGCGTTGTAGAGTGCCCAAAGACGGTCGATGCACCCTTGAGGACTTTGTCCGCCAATATAATAATGGGTGGCCACAAAATCCACACGGATATTATTCTCGCGACACCAGTTGACATACTGGCTCACCCATACTGTATTAGGATTGCAGCAGGCGAAGGTGCCAATACGCTTTCCACTATAAAGAAATTCTTTGGCGACATCGATGAGCGGGTAATTACCATGCTTTTCGCGATAGCCCTCCTCACCCGGATTAGGAATGGTCTTTACATATGTATAGACCTCTTTGCCCCCACCTGTGTTATCTGGTTCATTCTGTCCTAATATGTGGGTGCAAGTGTTGTCTGATGCATTGATGTTTGCCCATGATTCCCAGGCTCCTTTATAACCTTCACCATTGGACTCTCCTGCTTCATGATGACGCTGTGGTACGTATTCGAAATCAATTTGACTGCTTCTACCAGCCCCCCAGTCGTAGAACCATGATGCGTTAGTGCCTACCAAAATATTTTCAGCCCGTGCATCGCTCATACCGAGTTTTGTGGGCCATTGCCATTGGAAAATGCGGAAGAAACCTAATCTCCCTGCCAAATATTTGTTCAATGTGATCTTTCGGTCTGCGCTGTTGGCGATGTAACAATGGCTGTATCCTGTGCCATCGGCTTCATTGGCGACGGTACACATATAACCACGTTTCAGAATGAAAGAACGGGCTGCATCCTTCCAAGGTCCTGAAGTGTTGCGGCCTGTGTTATTGTAATTACCTATGACCGTTCTACAATTATCATCACTGCACATGACCACGGGATAGAAGTCTGATCCGTCAGCATTCTTGGTGTCGCTGTGAGCAAAGACAATGGCGCCATGGCGGTAGATACTTACTCGGGCATTGGTGCCGTTGGTTAGTTTTGTTCCATTGGCTGTTATCTTTCCTAAATATTTGGAAATGACCACTGACGGACGTATGTTTTCAAAGACAACAGTGGCATCAGGGTTTTGGATGTCAATGCTGGCTCCTGTGGCAAAAGGAGTTTTTGAACTCGTAATGGTGTAGTCAACAGCATCATTTAGGGTGATGGTACCAGTCACTTGCTCTACTGTTTGCACTGCATTTTGTGCGTTGGCCATTAGAGCGATTGCTGACAATAATACAAATGTTAATCTTTTTAGTTTCATAAGTGTATGTTCTTTAGTTTGTTCATTTCATTTTTCTGCTATTTCTTAATATCCCACGTTGTTGTGTAGAAGTCGGTGATGCGCCGAATCGCTCGTGTGCACACAGGACAGAAATCCTCCACTTCATTGATTTTCATGCGGCATTCTTGAGCAGGGCGATAGCATCCTTTGCTCTGGTAGCCAGCCCCTTCGAATACTCCGACCGTTTGAGTCGCTCTGTTCAATAATGCCATTGCCTTGGCATCAGTCTTGTCCACCAGTTTATAGTTCGGCACTTTGGAATCGAGTGGAGTGGGGATCGGTTGCTTCTTGGGCATCAAATCTGCCCACTTCGAATTGAAATCCTTGAGAGTGGTGATGTTTGGTTCCCATGGTTCCGTGTCTGCAGGATACCACTCTGAGTCCATGTCATCATAAGCGTATTCATCTGCCAACCCTCCATAACTATGCCCAAACTCATGTACGAGAACCTCTTTGAAGGTCGGGTGGTCACTGGTGAAGCATGTCACTTGATTGTAGATGCCTCCACCTCCATATGTGTCAGAATTGACCATCACTAAGATGTGTTCAAAAGGCACACCAGACAAGAGATCATATATTTTGTGCATGTCTTGTGTCATGAGATAGCGTTCTGTATAGAACGTGTCGTAGTGGCTACCAGCAGAACTGGTGTGCCAGATGCCGTCATGAGGAATGCTGGGACCAGCCTCATCTGAAGGTGCTGCCACAGCCACCACATTGAAACGGTTCTTCAGCGACAGGAAAGGCTCTCTTGCAAACAATGCCTCTACAACTCTGTTGCAGTCATGGTAGAACTTGCCCATTTGTGCCGCTGTGTATCCATCTGCTACAATGGCAATGTCAACGCAGTCTGTGATGTTTCCGTCATTCTGTCCTTTCCATACATAATAAAAGGGTATGCCGTTGTCACCAATCTTTCGTATGAGGATGTCCTTGGGATCAACCGTGTGGGTCATCTCTGCAGTCACCGCACGATGATTGTTTGTCAAGGTGATGGTCACATCCACGGGATTTTTTGGGAAAGGTATATTGTATGACGTCTCAAAAGCTTTGTCCACCTTCTTGGCCTCATCATATTGCAGCCACTCTTGGAAGAGTGTGGAAAAGGTGGTTATATAGATGACTTGCTGGGTGGCGTGATCTTTCACTGTCAGTTGACCATTTCCATTCAGGAACTTCTCAGCCAAATGACTCTTCCTTCCTGCCCATCTGTCTTGTTTTTTGAGTTCTTGCAGATAGATGTGCTGCTTCTTTACATTGCCAGCAAAGATATAATCGAGGCGCAAGGTCGCGTCCTCAAAAAAATCTTCAAAGGATTGCGCATGCATGAATTGTATGCAACAGAAAGTTAGTATGAAGGCAATGTATAGTTTCATAGGTTAGCCCATTTCAGGGTGTTGTTTGGGTACAAAGGTAAGCAAAATAAATGATGTGAAAGAATATTTGGCGAAAAAAATCCACATCATTTATTATTTAGGCCATTATTGAGGAATTATAGCCATCCCTTGAAGGAATATTATCGCATTTTGTCTTGCAGAAATTGTCCTGTATAACTGTAGGCACACTTGGCAACTTCTTCTGGCATACCTGTCACCACGATGTTGCCGCCACCTTGTCCACCTTCTGGGCCGAGGTCGATGATGTGGTCGGCACATTTGATGATGTCCATGTTGTGCTCGATGATGAGGATGGTGTGTCCCCGTTCAATCAATGCGTTGAAAGCTGCCAGTAGTTTCTTGATGTCGTGGAAATGCAGTCCTGTGGTGGGCTCGTCGAAAATGAAGAGGGTAGGAGTGGCGCGTTCTTGACTTAGGTAGTAAGCCAACTTGATGCGTTGATTTTCACCGCCTGACAAAGTGGAGGACGTTTGTCCTAATTTGATGTATCCCAATCCCACATCTTGCAGTGGCTTCATCTTCGCCACAATCTTCTTTTCTTGGTGCTTGGCGAAGAATTCAACAGCTTGATTGATGGTCATTTCCATAATGTCATAGGCATTCATTCCTTGGTATCTCACCTCCAGAATGTCGCTCTTGAAACGTTTACCGTGACAGGCTTCACATTCCAGCGTCAGGTCGTTCATGAACTGCATCTCCACAGTCACTTTTCCTTCGCCTTTACATTCTTCACAGCGTCCTCCTTCTGCATTGAAAGAGAAATAGGCAGGGGTGTAGCCCATTTGCTTGGCCAACTGCTGATTGGCCAACAACTTGCGTATTTCATCCCATGCTCCAATGTAAGTCACGGGATTGGAACGTGAAGATGTCCCGATGGGGTTTTGGTTGACGAAGTCCACATGCTGAATCATGCTCATGTCACCTTCTAATCCTGAATGCAAGCCAGGCTTTTCGGCACTCTCTCCTAAATAGCGCTTCATGGCAAGATAAAGGATGTCCCTTACCAATGAGGATTTGCCACTGCCAGACACACCGGTCACACAAGTCATTACGTTCAAGGGAAACTTTACGTCAATGCCTTTCAAATTGTTAGCACGTGCATTCTTTACCAAGATATAATTGTTCCATGATCTTCGACTTTCAGGTAATGGAATTATTTCTTTCCCTGTCAGATAATCGATGGTGTGGGATGTATTTCCATTTTTGTCTGTTTTCCCATGGTTTTCATTGATGTCCCTCATCCTTCCGGCATAGATGACCTCTCCTCCCAATCGTCCAGCATCTGGTCCCAAATCAATGAGATAATCTGCTGCTCGCATAATTTCCTCATCATGCTCCACCACAATCACCGTATTGCCCAACTGCTGTAACTGCCTCAACACATGAATGAGCTGTTGTGTGTCCCTTGAATGTAGTCCGATGCTGGGTTCGTCCAGTATGTACATGCTACCCACCAACGATGATCCCAGACTGGTAGCCAGATTGATGCGTTGACTTTCACCACCCGACAGCGAATTGCTTAGTCGCGACAAGGTTAGGTAACTCAATCCTACATCCTTTAGGAATTTCAGTCTGCTTCGTATTTCTACCAATAGTCGCTTTGCAATCTTCGCTTCATGTTCTGTCACTTTCAACGTGCGGAAAAACTCGTTCAAATCGTCAATGGACATTTCACAGAGATCAGTAATGCTCTTACCGCCAATCTTCACGTATTCTGCCTCTTTCTTCAGCCGCCTGCCATGACAGGTCGGACATACGGTTTTACCCCTGTATCGTGCCAGCATCACACGATACTGAATCTTATACTGATTTTCCCTCAACATACGGAAAAACTCATCAATACAGATGGAATGGTTCCCCCATTCATTCTCCTCATACACCCCGTGCCACAAGACCTCCTTTTGTCGTTCGGTCAGTTGGCTGTAAGGTGTAAATACAGGGAAGTTTTCATATTTCTCGGCTCTTCTCACGAACTCCTTTTTCCACTCTGACATCTTTTCGCCCTTCCAGCAAACGACAGCTCCATCATAGACAGACAACTCTGGGTCTGGGATGACTAAATTCTCGTCAATGCCGATGATCTTTCCATATCCCTCACATTCGGGACAGGCGCCTACTGGTGAGTTGAATGAAAACATCTGATCCGTTGGCTCCTCAAACTCTATTCCGTCTGCTTCAAACTTTAGAGAGAAATTATGTTCTGTTCCGTTCTCAAATTGTAGGATACAATGCCCATCTCCCTCATACAGTGCAGTGTTGGCAGAATCTACCAGTCGGTTGATGGTTGTCTTTTCCTCTGCTACTTTCAACCTGTCAATCACCAGCCTCATCTTTTTCTGTGTGTGTTGTAGCTCTGGTGTTGCTAACAAGTCCGTGATTCTCATCACTTCTCCCTCTACCTCCACTCGTTGAAACCCACTTTTGTAATAGATGTCCAACTGCTCCTCCAACTTCCTGCCATTTCTTAGCACCAAAGGAGTCATCACCATCATCTTTGTTCCCTCTTCATGTGCCAGCATACAAGCGATGATGTCATCTGTCGTATTCTTCTTCACTTCTAGACCGCTTATAGGCGAGTACGTTCTTCCTATCCGTGCATAGAGCATTCGCAGATAGTCATAAATCTCAGTGCTGGTTCCCACGGTCGAACGCGGATTTCTGCTGCTCACCTTCTGCTCAATGGCAATTGCTGGTGAAATACCATCGATGAAGTCGCATTCGGGCTTTTTCAATCGTCCCATGAACTGCCGTGCATACGTTGACAAGCTCTCCACATACCGCCTCTGCCCTTCAGCGTATAGCGTGTCGAACGCCAACGATGATTTACCGCTGCCGCTCACACCTGTAATGACCACAAATTGGTTGTGTGGTATCTTTACGTTAATGTTCTTCAGGTTGTTCACCCTTGCGCCTCTCACACTGATGAAATCCTTCAGATCAGCGCTCTTCTTTTCAATCTTTTTCATAAATCGGCTACAAAGTTAAGAAAAAAACAGGTGTTTGTGAGTTTTTTTTTGAGAAAGATGTTGTGAGTGAATAATTTTTCTTACATTTGACGCCGATATGGTAAAGTTGACAGAACTAATCTTTCCTTTGGCACTGCTCTTTGCTGCATGTACAGAACGTCATGAGAATGTTGTGCTTACGGGATTGGAAGATTTTCGTGAAGGTGATCTCGTCTTTCGATGTGGTTTTGGAGCGGAGAGTCGTGTGGTGGCAGATGCCAGTCATTCCACTTATTCCCATATAGGCATTCTTCACTATGACTCGCTGACAGCCCAGTGGATGGTGATTCATGCAGTTCCAGGAGAGACTGTGGCTGATGACCGCGAATACCTGAAGAGTGAGCCTGTCAAAGTCTTTTATGCTGCTGACAGAGCCTTTCGGGGAGCATGGGCAAGGGTAGATTGTGCTGATAGCATTGCCATTGCGGCTACACAATATGCCTTGCAAAAAGTGGAAGAACAGGTGGAGTTCGACAATGACTACCAACTCTCGGACACAACGCAGCTTTACTGCACAGAGCTCGTCTGGCAAGCTTATTGTCATCAGGGCATCGACCTTAGTGACCAAAAGCGTCATGAAGTACCGGTGTTTGTGTGTAAGGACGGTGAGTGTATTTTCCCATCCGATATTGAAAAGAGTACTAAAATCATATATGTTAAACCATTTAAAACTCAAGAACAATGAAAAAGATTCTTTCTGTTTTGAGCCTTGCGCTCGTAGCGTTGGCATTTGTGTCATGCAACAAAAACACTCCTGAAGGAGTCATTGAGGAGTACGTGTCCTGTATGCAGAAGGGACAGTATGAAGAAGCCCTTGACCTTTTCTATTTCAAGAAAGCGCTCACTGATAAAGACAAGCAGCAATATGCTTCTTTGCTGCGTGACAAAGTGGGCAAGGAACTTGATAAGAAAGGTGGTATCACGGGTGTGGAATTCACAAAAGTGGAAGTTGCAGAGGACGGCAACACTGCTAATGCTGAGTACGTACTGAAGTATGGCGATGGTACCACTAAGGACGAAAAGGCCAAACTCCTTAAGGTGGATGGTAACTGGAAGATGGATTCTGGCAAGTAAACCCAGACAGATGTCCATCAAAGCAAATGAGCCCGTGTTCGCGGGCTCATTTGCTTTGATGGGAGGGTTTACCAATTCATGAGTTTTTTCAAATAAGGCGTGAGTTCGTTCGCCATCTTCTCGTGTTGGCGCATGGAGGGATGCCAATCTGCGCCATAACCGAGACTGCCATCGTGTGGGGTGAAATCGAAACGATAGACTTCCGTATCTCCTTGCTGATGGGCATAGTCTTTAGTGACATCCATCGCTTGTTGGGCAGAACGGAGTTGCTGACCGTTCATCATGCATCCACAAAGGAGTACGATTTTTGCCTTAGGATAGTGACTGCGAACCTGCTTGTAGAGTTGTTTGAAACCATTGAGAAGCAGGACTGAATCGGCTCCCTGAGTGGAGGTGTCGTTGGTGCCGAGATTGATGCAGACTACATCTGGAGTGTATCGGGAAAAGTCCCATAGGTGTTGGTCGTTGTATAGCAACGTGTAAGGATATTCCGTGTTCATGTTCACCTTGTCGCCTGTCGTTGGGCCATTGTAACTGCGATACACGCCAATTCCGCTACGTGCAACCACAACGGCTTGTGCGTCAAGGTTGCGGGCTGTACGTGCAGCGTAAGTGTAATAGTAGTTGGCAGTTTTCTCTTCATAGTGCTCGGCCTCAGACTTGGCCTCAATGCCATAACCGCAGGTGATGGAGTTGCCGATGAACTCTATTTTGTGTTGCGGCAGAGGAGTGGCTGGTGCAAGTGTCTTGCCCTTGTCAACGAAGAAGCCATGAAATTCAGGCAGAGTCTCAAAGCCTTCGCCGATATAAGTGATGACAGCTTGATGGGTGCCATCTTTCAAATTGCGGGCCAGGTTCACGATGCTGTTGCCCAAGAAGGAAATCTTGAAGGGCTCCCCACCATCAATCTCAGCCATGAAGTATCCGCTGCCAATTTTACACATGATGTCGAGAGAGGTACCTGTAAAACCTGTGCGTATCTGTACCCCAGGATAGGTGAAAGCAGGGTGCATGGAATCAGAGTAATCAATGCGCCCGATGTATTGGATATTTGTGTCTGTTGGGTGAAAAAGATCTTTGTCGGTACTTTTTCCCGCTCTCTCTTGTGCATGAAAGCATTGGCAGAAAAACAGAGATGCCATAAGCCCTAATAGATATTTTTTCATTTTTTTATTTTTTTGATTCGGATGATGGATAATGAATATTGTGGTACGTTAAGTGTGAATTCATCGCCGATAGTGAGAGGACGGGTGGTGTTTACATCCCATTCACGTTGACGGTCTGGCTCGCTTTCTTTCGACAAAATGGTCAAATCGGCAGTGGTGCTGTATCCCTGCATGGCTGCTTCACCCATTTGAATCTTAATGTTTGATGCCTTGGGCAGAAGACTGACAACTTTAATGATGATGTCACCTGTCTGGCTGTCCTTCACTACAGAATAGTCAAGTCGCTCCCTTACATCATTTCCTCCGTTCACATTCAAGTCAGCATAGATGTATTCATCGCCGCTGTTTTGGCCAAATGCACGTTGTACGTAGTAGTTTGCAGTGGGCTTCACCTCTTTGTTGTTGAAGTAGATAAGGTCAGGATTCCAGTTCGTGTGACCTTCTTTGGCAAGAAGGGGCGCATAGGATGACATCACCACCACGTCGGCATTTCTCTCTACGTTGGTAAGGTAAGCAGCCTCGATGAGGGCATTGACTACGTTGTTGCCTTTTGATGCCCATTCACCCAGATACACTTTGGTGCCGTTTCGTGAATAGTTGTCGTAGAAGTCACGGTGATGGAAGTACCAGCTGATGCTGTTGTAGTAGTGTTCATCCACGATAGGGATGTTCTGTTCCCTTGCCTCACGCCATCCATATTCGTAGTCGCTGCCCTCCCAAAATGGGCCGACTGTGCCGACGATGGTGATCTCAGGATGTGCCTTGCGGATACCATCAATCAGGAAACGGTAACGCTTGATGAACACATCACCAATAAGATCTTCGTTGCCAATGCCAAGGTACTTGAGATTGAAGGGCTTGGGATGTCCGGCTTTGGCTCGAATCTTGGCCAGCTCTGAAGTCTTTGCATCACCGTTTGCCCATTCAATGAGGTCAAGCAGTTCTTGCAGATAACTCTCCATGGTGAGAGGCTTGCCTCTATAGGTATAGGGGGAAGGTTTTCCCTTCAAATCTGCTTCGAAAGGGATGCCTCCTTGCTGACCGGCTCCTCCCTTCCATGAATTCTGGCAAGGTACACCTGCAGCCAACACTGGAAGTGGTTCTGCGCCGATGTCTTCGCAGAATTGGAAATATTCATGAAAACCCAGACCACGGGTCTGATGATAGTTCCAGATGTTCATGTCAGGCTCACGTTCCCAAAGGTCACCCACTGTGGCTTGCCAATGATAAATGTTGTCGATTCCTTGTCCATGAGTGGCGCATCCACCAGGGAAGCGAACGAAGCGTGGTTTCAGGTCGGCAATCACTTCTGCAAGGTCTTTACGAAGACCATTGACATGTCCTCTGAAGGTCTCTTGTGGAAAGAGAGATATGAAATCGAGAAAAATATTACTTGCTTCAAGTGGTTCTATAATCAATTCTGCTTTATCTGCTGATTCTAAGGGAACTATGGTACTCTTCTGCTGTCGCCATTCTTTGGTCGCTTTAAGGGTGGTCGTAGCGATGGACGTGCCATTGCTGACGAGGCTTACACGAAAAGCTCCAGCCCCTTTCGTAAAGATGCTAAGGTTGTACTTTTTACCCTTTTCGAGGACAATGCCGTCCCATCCCTCGTTGATGAGTTTTGCACCAGGTGCGTTGGTCATGAGGTGGGTGTAGTGGGCGTTATTCTTGTGGATGGGTGCTTGTGTTTCAATGCTCCAGGTGGTGCCGCTTCCCTCCAGTCTCCATGCTGTTTGTGCATTCCAGTCACGATGATCATCGCCTGTGTATTCAAAATCGCGGTTCTGAATCAGTTCTGCATAAAGCCCTCCATCAGCAGCATAGCTGATATCTTCGAAGAAGATGCCCATGAGGTCTGGCGAGATGGATTTGTGATCTTCCCAGTTCACGGTGAGTGTGGCTTCGATGGACTCGTTTCTGTTAGCGATGCTGGAACCTGAAACGATGAAATTGTCACGTTCCCAGATCCCGTTTTGATTGGCACGCATCTTTTTGGTTAGCAGATTCTCCAATCCGCTGTAAGGAATACGGATGATGTTGGCCTTTGAATTGTTTTCCTGGGTGACCACTAATTGTTGAAATTCATTTTCTGGCACATAGGGGTAATCCTGTGGCTTCCAAAGGGCAAAGTCCTCAGATTCTGTCATGGCAATCTGTCCATTCTTGAGATTGGGAATGAAAGTTGCTTTGTATAATTTTCCATCGTAGGAGAGGACGGGATGGTAGAGCTTCTTCTCGCTGCCCCAAGTGCCATAGTCACTTTCAAAGAGGTTGCAGGACACATGTGTCCAATGTTTCTTGTCTATGGAGTAGGCTATCTGCATGTCGCGTGTGCCGTTCTTCACATCAGGGCGTACCCATACGGAATCGGGATGATTGGCAAAGGATGGCAGTGACATCATTACTACGATGGCTGTCATGAAAGATGGTCTCATAATGGAAAAGTTAGGTGTTTCTGTTCGTCTTATTCTTCTGCTTCTTGGACAGTCAATGTCGCACTGCCGTTTTCAATGCTTGGACTTCCGTATAGACTGCCTGATGGGAAAAGACTTGCAGCTTCCACTGTCAATTTGTTGATTCTTAATGTGTATTTGCCTGCAGGTGCATCGTCAGGTATTGAAATGTTGAAGACGGGCTCCTTCATCTCTAATGAATAGCCTTCGCCCTTGAAGGAATAGACGGGATCCGTTGAATAGTTGATAAGTGTCCATGCGCAGTTGAGTTTATACCATGATTTACCCATGGACTGGATCTTGAGCGTGGCAGTCACGGACTCTCCTGCATGTGCAGATTTGGGGTTGATGGCCACTTCTTTGAAAGATGGTGGTACAGCGTCCATTTCGGGGTCGTTACTGCAGTTGGTAAAGAAAAGTGGGCATGCAAGCATCAGGAATGTTGCCAGCAATAGAATGTTACGTTTCATTGTTAATCGTACGATTTTGTGTGATTTGTTTTTATTTTGGGGACAAAGTTATGGAATATTATGGAATTATCAGTACCTTTGCACACATATTTTATAATTATTAAGATTATGTTTAGCGGAATCGTAGAAGAATTTGCCACAGTCGTGGCGATTGAGAAGGAAATGGAAAATGTGCATTTCACTCTGACTTGCTCGTTTGTGGATGAATTGAAGATAGACCAAAGTGTGGCACACAATGGGGTATGTCTGACAGTGGTGAAGATTTTTGATGGCAAGTATGTTGTCACAGCCATGAAGGAAACGCTTGACCGAAGTAATCTCGGACTATTGAAGGTGGGCGATAAGGTGAATGTGGAACGTTCCATGATGATGAATGGACGCTTGGATGGACATATCGTGCAAGGCCATGTTGATCAGACGGCTGAGTGTGTTGCAAAGATAGACCAGCAGGGTAGTTACACCTTCCGTTTCCGCTATGCTTTTGACCGTGAAATGGCGAAGAAAGGGTACATGACTGTCGATAAGGGCAGTGTAACGGTCAATGGCGTTAGTCTTACCGTCTGCAATTCGCAGGATGACTCTTTCGAGGTGAACATCATTCCCTATACCTACGACAACACCAATTTCCACGAGATAGAGGTGGGCACACGTGTCAACCTGGAATTTGACATCATCGGCAAGTATTTGGCAAAGATGATGCACTTCTCAGAAAATTGCTGACGGCAAAGCAACGGAGAAACGTCGGCAAAAGGATGGATTGCCGTCGGCAAAGCATGAGAGAGCCGTTGTGGTTCTCAAATGGCACGTTTGTGTGCAAAAATGCCAGAAAAAGAGGATGGAAACTTCGCGAAAAGTCAAGGTTCCATCTTTTTTATATTAAATATGTGTAATATGTTGTGAGGATTTTGTAACTTTGCAAAGTTTTTCGTTAAGCGTAAAAAGATTATAAGATTCTAATATTGATATGAAGCATCAGTTACGTAGTGCAGTCTGCACTGAAGGTCGCCGTATGGCTGGAGCACGTGCTCTATGGGTTGCTAACGGCATGAAGCGTGAACAGTTTGGCAAGCCAATCATTGCCATCGTCAATTCATTCACCCAGTTTGTTCCAGGTCACACGCATTTGCATGAGGCTGGTCAGATTGTGAAAGAGGAGATTGAGAAGTTGGGCTGCTATGCTGCCGAATTCAATACCATTGCCATCGATGATGGTATCGCAATGGGGCATGATGGTATGCTCTATTCGTTGCCTTCACGTGACATCATTGCTGACTCTGTGGAGTATATGTGCAATGCGCACAAGGCTGATGCGATGATTTGTATCTCCAACTGCGACAAGATTACACCTGGTATGCTCATGGCTGCCATGCGCCTGAACATACCTGCTGTGTTTGTCAGCGGTGGTCCTATGGAGGCAGGCAAGTACAAGGGCGAGAACCTCGACCTGATTGCTGCAATGGTGAAGGGTGCTGACCCAACTGTGAATGATGAAGAATTGGCTGAGGTGGAGAATCGTGCTTGTCCTGGTTGCGGATGCTGTTCTGGTATGTTCACGGCAAACTCGATGAACAACCTGACAGAGGCTATTGGTCTTTCTCTTCCTGGTAATGGAACCATTCTTGCCACGCACGTGAACCGTAAGGAACTGATGAAGGCTGCTGCCCGTCAGATTGTGAAGAACGCTTTTGCTTACTATGAGGAGGGTGATGAGTCCGTACTTCCACGTTCTATCGCTACCCGTAAGGCTTTCCTCAATGCGATGACGCTTGACATTGCCATGGGTGCTTCGACCAATACGGTATTGCACCTCTTGGCTGTGGCTCAGGAGGCTGGGGTGGACTTCACGATGGCTGATATCGACAAGCTCTCCCGCAAAACTCCATTCCTCTGTAAACTGGCGCCAAATTCTCAGAAGTATTCTGTGCAGGAGTGTGGTCGTGCAGGTGGTATGCTGAACTTGCTGGGCGAATTGGCCAAGGGTGGACTGATCGATACCAGTGTGAAGCGTGTGAATGGTGCCACTTTGGCTGAAGACATAGATAAGTATTCGATTCTGAAAGACAATATCGACCCAGAGGCAAAACGCATCTATAGCAGTGCTCCTGCTGGCGTATTCTGCAATCAGCTGGGCGTTCAGAACACCAACTACGAGACATTGGACACTGACCGTGCAAATGGTTGCATCCGCGACATCGAGCATGCTTACACTAAGGATGGTGGCATGGCGATTCTCTTTGGCAACATCGCTCAGGATGGCTGTGTGGTGAAGACCGCTGGTGTGGATGAGAGCATTTGGAAGTTCTCGGGCCCTGCTGTGGTGTTCGACTCACAGGAAGACGCTTGTGAGGGCATTCTGGGTGGCAAGGTGAAGAAGGGCGACGTGGTGGTCATCACTCACGAAGGTCCTAAGGGCGGCCCTGGTATGCAGGAGATGCTTTATCCAACCTCATACATCAAGAGTATGCACATGGGTAAGGAATGTGCCCTGATTACAGACGGACGTTTCTCTGGTGGTACGTCTGGTCT
>CADCQH010000165.1 GCA_902803605.1 uncultured Bacteroidales bacterium
ACTCATCTATGAGATGAAACGTGAAAGAGGTAGTGACATAGAAGTGGAAGCATTACCCGGCATCTCTGCCTTTCAGAAAGCAGCATCCCTGCTTGGTGCTCCTGTGGGACATGACTTTTGTGTCATCTCCCTATCAGACCTGATGACCCCTTGGGAGGTGATCGAACGACGCATCAAGGCTGCAGCTGTGGGAGACTTTGTAACGGCCATCTATAATCCCAAGTCGAATGGCAGATACTGGCAGCTATACCGTCTGCAAGATATCTTCCTACAAGAACGTTCTGCCGACACACCCGTGGGCTTTGTGCGTCAGGCTGGACGGTCAGAACAGGAAGTAACAATCACCACCCTTGGAGCATTCGACCCAGAGGATGTCGATATGTTCACGGTGGTGCTCATCGGCAATTCTCAATCCTATGAATGGAACGGTAAGATGATCACACCAAGAGGATATTATCAAGCATCCATTCCTCATTCCTCATTCCTCATTCCTCATTCCCCCAAGGGTCAACTCATCATGATGGAGTCGTTCAGAACCATCGAGGGAGAGTTGAAACGTCAGGACTATCCGCTCGACCACAAGTGGGCACTCCTTCATGCGATTCACACCACAGCCGACTTCGAGATGGAGAACCTTCTTCATACTGACCCTGATGCCGTTTCCACATTATATCATAAGGTGGTGAGTGGCGAACTGAAGACCATCATCACCGATGTCACAATGGTCACCAGCGGCATTCGAAAAGGTGCGCTCCAACGTCTGGGCATCGAGGCAAAATGCTACCTCTCCGATGTTCGTGTGGCCGATCTTTCCTCCGCCAACAACATCACCCGTACCCAAGCCGGCATCCGCCTGGCAGTCGAGGAACATCCCGATGCACTCTTCGCCTTCGGCAATGCCCCTACTGCACTGATGGAACTCTGCGACCTCATCCGTAAGGGTAAGGCTCATCCTGCTGGCATCATTGCTGCACCTGTGGGATTTGTGCATGTGAAAGAGTCGAAGCACATGGTCAAGCCTTTCAAGGACATCCCCAAGATCATTGTCGAGGGACGTAAGGGAGGAAGCAATCTCGCTGCGACACTCTGCAATGCCATCCTCACATTCGATGATGCAGAACAACTGAAACCTGGACGTGATTTGTAAAAGAATTGAAGAACTAACAAATTGAAGCATTGAAGTTCTACGTTATTGGCATATCAGACAATCCACAGCCTTTCTTTCCTCCCGAAGTATTGGAGGTCATCAAGAACGGAAAGGTGTTCTCTGGAGGCAAGCGCCACCACGAGATTGTTGCACCGTTCTTGCCAGATGGAGCCGAGTGGATAGACATCACCGTTCCCCTCGATGCCGTCTTTGAACAATACAAAGAGAGAGAGTTGCGTGGGCAATTAGGAATTAGGAATGAGGAATGTGGAATGGATACTCCGTCAACAGCAGAACATTCAATTCCTAATTCCTCATTCCTAATTCCTCATTCCATCATCGTCTTCGCTTCTGGCGACCCCTTGTTCTTCGGCTTTGCCAACACCATTCAGCGGAAGATGCCAGATGCAGACATCGTGGTTTATCCCACTTTCAATTCCTTGCAAATGCTGGCGCACAAGCTTGTGATGCCTTATCACGATATGCGCATTGTATCTCTCACAGGGCGTCCTTGGGATGAATTCGACAGAGCCCTCATAGAGGGAACGACGAAACTCGGGGTGTTGACAGACAAAGAGCACACACCAGCTGCGATTGCACAACGTATGCTGGCGTATGGTTACAACGACTATCAGATGTCTATTGGGGAGCACCTTGGAAACCCCTCTCTCGAAAGAGTCACTACACTTCCTCTCGATATAGTGACGCAACAAGAGTTTGCACATCCCAACTGCCTGATCATCACTGGAAGCCATCAACGCCGATGGGGTATTCCTGATGAAGAATTTGCACTTTTGGACGGACGCGAGAAGATGATTACCAAGATGCCCATCCGTCTTCTCACCCTTCAAGCCCTTGATCTACCCCACCGTCACACCTTTTGGGACATTGGCTTCTGCACAGGCAGCGTCTCCATCGAAGCACGCCTGCAGTTTCCTCACCTCCATATCGAAGCCTTCGAGATTCGTCCAGAAGGAGAAAAGCTGATGGACATGAACAGCAAACGTTATGGTGCCCCCGGTATCAATGTCCACATCGGTGATTTCCTCACCACCGATCTATCAACACTTCCCCACCCTGATGCAGTCTTCATCGGAGGTCACGGAGGACACCTGAAGGACATCATTGCAAAAGTGCTCACCGTCCTTTCTCCCAACGGCATCATCGTCTTCAACAGCGTCACCTCGCCTGTCGTTGACCAGATGACCGACCGTCCCAACAGCCGTCAACTCTGGGACGAAGCCTGCCAATCATTAGGTCTCCAACCTTCCGCCTCCCTTCGCGTGCAGATAGAACGGCACAACCCCATCGAGATACTCACAGCACAACCCCCATTCCTATGACTTGATGCTATTGGTCGCGCCGTTTATCACAAGCAACACCAATATGATATATATCGGAATCTAAACTTTTTCTTTATTTTCTTTATTATTTTCTTCCTTCTTTTCTGCGAAGGGAGGAAACTCCTACTGACTTATTCACTAACAATCAGCACGTTGCAAAAGGTTTAAATCATCATCCCTATATCTGTTATAGGAAATCCCCTACCGTTTGGGGATTTTCAGTTTGAAACCCCTATCAAAAGTCCGTAACTTTGCATCGTCAACAAAAAAAGGTTAAAGGTTATAGGTTAAAGACCACTCGACATGCATCGCGTCAGCCTTTCTCTAAACTCTAAACCCTACACTCTAAACTTTACAAGACAATAATTAATAACAATAAAAACAAAACAATTATGAAAAAGTTTATCACCCTCGCTCTCGTAGCAATCA
>CADCQH010000166.1 GCA_902803605.1 uncultured Bacteroidales bacterium
AGACTTGGGACTTATCTCTATCATTTGTGTGCTTTGTTTCAGCACCGATGCATCCCCTAGGTCAAGTACACTTTTGGCCAATTGTTTAGCCGTTGTTGTCTTGCCACACCACTTAGGTCCTTCAATAAGAACGGCACCTTTTCCGAGAACTTTACGTTCAAGAAGCTTGTCTGCTATTCGTTGTTTGTACTTTGCCATCACATTACAGTTTAGGCCACAAAGATACATTTTTTATCGCAAACCATCAAAAGAATTTATAAAAATTCGGTGATTTGGGACGCCTTTATTCGGTTATTTATGGAATTTTCGTTCGGTTAATTGTGACAACTTCCACCTCCTCCAACGAATCATTCTCCCACCCATGGGAAAAGCCCATGACGGAGGGGAGGAGAAACAACGCCGTTGTTTCAACAAAACATCGGTGTAGGAAGGGGAAAACAACGCCGTTGTCTTCCCCCTTCCCTTAATTATCAATGTACTTCATAATGACATCAACAATCTCGTCTTCCGTTTTGCCGTCGGCAGAAATGACGAGGTTATAGTTGCGGGTGTCATAGCGTGAGGTGCCGGTAAACTTCTGCACGTAGTTCTCGCGCATCTTATCTATCTTGTCGATAATCTTACGAGCCTCCTCTGGAGTCTTGTTCTGCTTTCTGACAACACGTTCCAAACGGAAGGGCATGGAGGCTTGGATGAAAATGCTCAAGTGGTTGGGGTGGTTCTGGAACACGAAGAAGCCACAGCGACCAGCTACGACGCACGATTCTTCCTCTGCAATGCCTTTCAATATGTCCTTTTCCGCCTTGAACACGTTTTCTGTGGTCAATTTTTCAAATTCCCCACCATTCTGAGACTGATAATGGCGGATTTCGGAGTCGCCCAAACGCATCACCCGAGTGAAATCCTCCCACCAGTGATTATGGCGGCCCTTCAGTTTTTCAATTTCCTCTGCAGTAAGATTGTACTTTTCCTCCATCGCCCTAATGAGCGCCTTATCGAAGAATTCAACGCCCAATCTTTCTGCCAACTTGCGACCGATGGTACGACCACCACTTCCTAATTCACGATTGATTGTGATGACAAATTTCTCGTTCTTATTCATAATTATTCCGTTCTTCTTTTGTATTAAAGATTTGTAACTGGCTCCAAAGTTAATCATTTTTTCACAAACCATCCTCATTTTCACACAAAAATTCACCTCTATACTTGATTTATTCTTGCATACCCTCCTTTTTTCATGCCTTTCTGTAGAAAAGGCTTAAAATAAAGTTAAAAGGACGTGCCCGTTGTGTCGGATTGAGGAGAAGTTCCTACCTTTGTAAAGTATTTAACTTTCTGAAGTGACGAAGTAAGTGGAGTCAACGACGATACTTTGCCACGAAAGACTACAAAAAGACAAACGCAAAAAGATTTGTCACACGTATGAGCCTGTCGAAGGACGAACTATTGACATTGGTTAGAAAAGGAGCAAGGAACATGTCGTGGCAGGAGAAGCTGCGGCTGACTGTGCTATTGAGTCTTCCGGCGATGGTGGCTCAGATTTCTTCGGTAGCGATGCAGATCATCGATGCGGCGATGTTGGGTCACTTGGGGACAAGGGAATCGGCAACGGTGGGCCTGGTCTCGACGACAATTTGGTTGTTCGGCGGTTTATGTTCGGCTTTCGCTGCAGGCTTTTCCGTGCAGGTAGCCCATTATGTGGGAGCAAATGATTTACGTGGTGCCAGAAACATCATTCGGCAGGGGCTCTTTGCCGGGCTTGCTTTCAGCCTTGTGCTCGCACTTGCCGGCATACTCATTGCCCCTCATCTACCCTCATGGTTAGGAGCAGACGAAGATATTCATGCGGGTGCATCAGAGTACTTCACTATCGTGGCTACCGCATTGCCTGTTTTAGAAATCAACATGCTGGCAGCAGGAAGCTTGAGATGCAGCGGCAACATTAAGATACCAAGTTTTCTGAATGCCATGATGTGTGTGCTGGATGTGATATTCAACTACCTATTCATCTTTGAGCTCCACATGGGCACAGCTGGTGCTGCATATGGCACCTTCCTGGCATATGCCATCACGATGGTGCTGATGCTTTACTTTCTGGCCTCAAGAGACAGGCAACTACGTTTTGCGCTTGATACGGATTTGATTGGGAAATGGGATTATGCACGCTACATTCCAAGCCAAGAAACGATGAAAAGGGCATTCACAATCGGGTCTCCCATCAGCCTTGAACGCGGCGTGATGTGCGGAGCACAGATTGCCATCACGGGCATCATTGCTCCTTTGGGACCTGTAGCCATTGCCGCGAACACGTTTGGCATCAACATCGAAAGCCTATGTTACATGCCTGGCTACGGCATATCCGAAGCCGCAACCACGCTGGTAGGTCAGAGCCTGGGGGCAAGGCGCAAGGATCTGATGCGGAGCTTCGCCTGGATTTCCGTAGGTCTGGGGATGGTGATCATGGCTGTGATGGGCTTGTTGATGGGTGTGTTTGCACCTGAGATGATGGGAATGATCACGACAGACATGAATGTGGTGGAGTTAGGTGCTGACATCCTGCGTATCGAGGCGTGGGCTGAACCGATGTTTGCTGCAAGCATTGTTGCATATGGGGTATTTGTGGGTTCTGGCAAGACTTTGGTACCAAGCCTGATGAACCTCGGAAGCATCTGGATTGTGCGACTCACCCTGGCCGTGCTGTTAGTCCCATCCATGGGATTGCGCGGTGTTTGGATAGCCATGTGCATTGAACTCTGCTGGCGCGGTGCGGCATTCCTTTTCCGCCTGAGTAGGAGAGGATGGAGCAACATCAGCATGCAAGAAACCCTTCATGGGGTGAATAAAACTGAAGAGGAGGAATTTATCTTAACTAACAATATCTATGAAAACTATTAGGAATCAGGAGTTCGGAGGCGAGCGTCCACTTTATGCCTCGCATGATTTGCGATTGGAGGGCGTGACCATCCATGTGGGTGAGTCGTCAATCAAGGAGAGCAGCAACATCGAAGCCGAGGATTGTTGTTTTGAGGGGAAGTATGTATTTTGGGAAGTGGATGGGTTCAGAGTGAACAACTGTCATTTTGCAGAAAGTGCGAGAAGCAGCCTGTGGTATTCGAGGAACTGCCGCATGACGAACTGCGAGGTGCTGGCACCAAAGATGTTTCGCAGAATGGATGGCATCTATGTGGAGAACACAAACTTTCCGAATGGTGAACAATACTTGTGGGACTGCAAAAACATTGAATTGAAGAATGTCCGTATTGACAACTGCGACTACGCCTTCATGCACTCGGGAAACATCAAGATAACCCACTACCATCAAGAGGGCAACTATACATTCCAATATGCCAAGAACGTAGAGATCCATCATGCGGTCATCAACTCGAAGGACTCCTTTTGGGAATCTGAGAATGTGACCATCTACGATTCGGAGGTGAACGGCGAGTATCTGGCTTGGTACGGGAAGAACATCCGTCTGGTCAGATGTCACCTGACAGGTGAACAACTCCTATGCTACGTGGATGGCCTGACACTGGAGGACTGCACGTTTGGAGAGGATGCCAACCTCATCCTGGAGTACTCGACGGTGAACGGCACCATCCGAGGCCATGTACACAGCATCAAGAACCCGACCAGCGGCACAGTGAAAGTATATGGAGATGTCGGCGAGGTGATTTGGGACGAAAATCAGAAGGCGCCAGCCGATGCCCAAGTGATTGTCATGACCTGAAGCGCTTTTTTGATTTTTTGGGACATATATTTGCCGTATTCGACAAATATCCGTACATTTGCACGCAGCAACCAAAACCAACATGGGGAATCAACGGCATTTTCCCTATTAACCACATAAAAACGTAAACATGAGAAAGATTCTGATTGGAATATGTGCAGCAGGATTGACGTTCGGCAGTTGTTTCAACGACGGGAAAACTGATGGCGGCAATGCCAGGGATGGAGGTCCAGGCATTGCTATTGACACAGCCACCGTCAACCTGATAGAACTTGGTATGGCTTTGGACAACATTGAGGCCGACACCATCGTCAACGACGAGAAGTCACCTGGTGACAAACTGCACTCCACCAAGCACATCATCGACCGCGTCAACTCCTTCTACAAACTCAGGGACGACCAGCAGTGCTGCTCCAAGAACTACCTCAGTCTTCGTATGCTGACAGAGAGGGCTTGCCAACTGAATGATGATGATATCAGGGATATATTGACGGACAACCACTGGACACTGGAGCATGGTGACGAAGACCCTGGAGACGAATGGAGTTTCAAGATTCTGAGCGTGGACAACGTGACCATGTACAAAGCCGAGGCGCTCGTTGAGGTCAAGATGTACTACGAGAGTAAGATGAAGCTCCATCTCGTGTTTGAACGCGGGGACTGGTATGTTGACAACTTCGACATGGTGAGCGAAGTTGGTTTCGACGCAACCGTCGAGGTGTATGAGGAGCAAGAAGTATATTATAACGAGAAAGAGATGATGATTGAATACATTCGGGAAGTCATCGACGGACAGGATGAAACGGACAGAGAGGAATAAGACAACTATATAAAAACCAGAAAAAACAAGAAGATTATGGCATTTTGTGGAAATTGCGGATTTCAAAATCCCGATGGTGCGAGGTTCTGCGGCAGTTGCGGAGCCGACCTCAGCCAACAAGAAATCGGTAATGTCGAATCCATCGTGAACGAAAGCGCAGGATCGGCTACACCTGACAACAACCCGATGGACTATGTGCCACTTCAGGCATCAGAACCCACTGAGGCATTTCCACCATCAGAGTCAGTTGGGACGTATCCACCATCAGAACCTGCGGAGGCATTCCCACCATCGGAACCCGTGATGCCCCCTGTGACACCACCAACACCACAGCCGGCAGCACCACCTGTGGTTTCCCCTGCTGCACCTGCACCTCCGGCTGCGCCTCAGCAAGTGGTCGTGCAACCAAGTGGTCCAGTCCAACCGACCCGTCCTGTTCCTCCTAAAAGCAGTGGTGGCAGTGCAGGCAAGACCTGTCTGGGTTGCGGATGTGCGGCTGTCATCGTGACACTGCTCGTCATCGGCGGACTCTGCTGGTGGTTCTATTCTTACTACAAGCAGCACGACAAGGACATTGAAGAAGTGCTGGAATGGGTGGACAAGAGCCATGACAAATGGGAAGAGGAGAATGGTGTCGGTAACGAAGACCCTGAGACCCAGACCTACAATGGCATGACACTGAAGCTTCTGGCCGAGGAGCAAGGTTTCCCATCAGTCACCTATAGCGAACTTCCCAAGGAGGGGGCAGCCTACTTCAACGACGAAGATGAGTTGGCTCTCCGTTTCAACAAGCTGAAGTTCAAGGAGGGTAATTACATCGGTGTCATAACCATCAGCAACAGAAGCACCGGCGAGGTGGCCATGTTCAGGATTTCGCCTTGCGGATGCAGTATCTACCATCTGAACTATCCTTCCGACGAGAGTATCAGTGGTTACATCTTTGTCTATAAGGCTGCTCGACGCATCCTCATCAATGGCGATGGAGAAATCAAGGAGTTTGTGCTACCTGAAGTAGATGACGATGCTGACGATGAGGAAGTCTATGAAGAAGTCGCAGATGAAGTGGATGATTGATGAGGGATGACGGTTCCACATCAAGACTGAAAGAAAGTTGGAAGGCCGAAGACTGGAAGTCCAAAGACGGAAAGGCTGGAAGGCAGGAAGGCTGGAATACTAAAGACCGAATGAAAAATAGAAGGAGGACACCCCATACGAAGTGTCCTCCTTCCTCTACTATTAATTAACCTAAATACCTAACGGTCACATTTATTTCAGCAGGTCGTCAAGCGCAGACTTGAATCCGTCCTCCTGTGCAGGAGCCTCGTTAGACTCGTTGCGGGGTTCGTTGTGACGAGGGCGGTCGTTGCGCTCTGGACGGCGTTCACGACGCTCACCCTTCTCACCACGTTCGGGACGTGGACGGCGTTCACGCTGTGGACGCTCCTGATAGTCTGCAGGCTTCTCGATGAGCACGCGGCGGGAGAGCTTGTACTTGCCGGTCTTCTGGTCGATGTCAATGAGCTTCACATCGATTTCGTCACCTTCCTTGATGCCAGCCTCCTCGACAGTGTCGAGACGCTTCCAGTCGATTTCGCTGATGTGGAGCAGACCGTCCTTGCCAGGCAGGAATTCCACGAAGCATCCGTAAGGCATGACTGAACGGACGGTGCCATGATATACCTGACCCACCTCGGGGATGGCAACGATGGCCTTGATCTTGGCGAGGGCTGCCTCGATGGCTGAACGGTCTGGGGCAGAAATCTGCACCTTGCCCACCCCATCCTCTTCGTCGATGGTGATGACAGTCTGAGTGTCCTCCTGCATCTGCTGAATCACCTTGCCACCAGGACCGATGACTGCGCCGATGAATTCTTTCGGTATAATGATCTGCTCGATGCGTGGTACGTGTGGCTTGAGTTCTGGACGTGGTTCGGAGATGGTCTTCATCATCTCGTCCATGATGTGCTCACGGCCAGCCTTTGCCTGCATGAGAGCCTTCTCAAGGATTTCGTAAGAGAGTCCGTCGCACTTGATATCCATCTGGGTAGCGGTCAGACCGTTCTTCGTACCCGTGGTCTTGAAGTCCATATCGCCGAGGTGATCCTCATCGCCGAGGATGTCGGAAAGAATGGCGTACTTGTCCTCGCCCGGGTTCTTGATGAGACCCATAGCGATACCAGCCACTGGGTTCTTGATGGGCACACCGGCATCCATCAGTGCGAGCGTACCTGCACAAGTGGTGGCCATTGACGATGAGCCGTTAGACTCGAGCACGTCAGATACGACGCGGATGGTGTAAGGATAGTCCTCGGGGAGCTGACCCTTGATGCCGCGCCATGCGAGGTGGCCGTGACCGATTTCGCGACGTCCCACACCGCGCTGTGCCTTTGCCTCGCCGGTAGAGAATGGAGGGAAGTTGTAGTGGAGGAGGAACTTCATGTAGTAGCGTTCCAGTGCTCCGTCCACGAGTTTCTCGTCGAGCTTCGTGCCGAGGGTGACAGAGGCCAGGGCCTGAGTCTCTCCACGGGTGAAGATGGCGCTTCCGTGAGGACCTGGCAGCGGTTCGACCTCGCACCAGATGGGACGGATGTCTGTGGTCTTGCGTCCGTCGAGACGTACGCCTTCGTCGAGGATGCAGCGGCGCATGGCGTCACGCTCCACGTCGTGGTAGTAGCGGTCAATCAGCGTGTATTTCTCTTCCAGTTCCTCTTCGCTCAGGTCGGTGTGGGCAGCTGCGTATGCCTCTTTGTAGTCTTCGCGGATTTTCTCGAATGCGTCGGCACGGTCGTGCTTCTCCAGCCCCTGCTTGGTCACGTCGTAGGCTGGCTGGTAGCACTTGGCGGCGAGGTCGGCCTTCAGGTCGTCGTCGTTCACCTCGTGGCAGTACTCGCGCTTGACATCCTTGCCCAGTTCCTTCATCAGTTCTTTCTGCAACTGGCACTGGGGCTTGATGGCTGCGTGAGCGGCCTTGAGCGCCTCGAGCAAGTCTTTCTCCTGCACTTCCTTCATCTCACCTTCCACCATCATGATGTTCTCCTCGGTAGCACCGACCATGAGATCCATGTCGGCTTCCTTCAGCTGCTCGAAGGTGGGGTTGATGACGAACTCGCCGTTGATGCGTGCGACACGCACTTCAGAGATGGGTCCTTCGAATGGGATGTCCGAGCAGGCCAGTGCTGCTGATGCGGCGAATCCGGCCAGTGCGTCCGGCATATCTTTGCCATCGGCTGAGAAGACGATGACATTCACATAAACCTCTGCGTGATAGTTGGATGGGAACAGAGGACGGAGGGCGCGGTCCACGAGGCGGCAGGTGAGGATTTCCTCATCGCTTGCCTTGCCTTCGCGCTTGGTGAAACCTCCAGGAAAACGGCCGTTGGCCGAATACTTCTCACGATACTCTACCTGGAGTGGCATAAAATCTGTTCCCGGTACTGCATCTTTCGCTGCGCAAACAGTGGCGAGGAGCATGGTGTCACCCATACGGAGCATGACAGCTCCATCCGCTTGCTTTGCCAGCTTTCCTGTTTCGATGCTGATTTCTCTTCCGTCAGGCAACGAAACTTTCTTTGTAATTACGTTCATCTTGTTTGTTGAAAATATAAAAAAACATCTATTGTCGTGCCATCCTTGGGCACGAACCTTTTGCGCTATGTCGGCAAAAACTGGGGCAAAGGTAGCCATTTTCCTTCACATCTCGGCCATCTTTGCCCCAAAATCTTCGTTTTCGTATGTTTTTTAGCAGATTATGCTGCACTTTGACTCCGTCAGTGCATGATAATCAGGTAGGGAGAGGCTTCCCAGAAGTCTTTCGCGTTGGTGATGCGGAGGGTTGAGGTGCCGTCGCCGTTCTTGGTCAGCGTGTAGCTCGACTTGGGTTTCTCCGTCACCAGTCTGGGCGACTTGGAGTCGATGACCAGCGAGTTGAAATTCCGCACGTCCACCCGGTGGAAGACGCTGTTGTCGATGTTCGAGTAGTTGGCGCGCTTCTTGGCCAGCACGCCTCCCGACAGGAGTCCGAGCTTGTTGAGTTCCTTCTTCGTGCCCACGATGTAGAAGGCCTGGTTCAGCTGTTTCTCCTGCTCCTGGTTCTTCACCTTCAGGGTGCCCGTCTCCATTGTCAGCACGTCCACCTCGTCGCGCAGTTCGGCGATTTTGGCATCCTTGTTCTTCACCGCCTCCTCCAGTTTGGCGATGCGCTCGCTCTTCTCCTCCAGCTGCTGGTTCAGGAATTCCAGCACCCGCTTCAGGTCGGCGATGGTGCCATCCTTCGAGAGGCTCTCGGCCGTGAGCAGGTCTATCTCCGCCTTCTTCCGATCGAGGATTTCCTTGAATGCCTGAAGCCGCTCCAGGATCACGTCCCGGGGCGTGCCTTCGTCAAACCGCGTCAGCAACTGCTCCTGTTCCTGGATGGTGTCCAGGCTCATGGCCACCGACTTGAGCATCTCGTTCATTTGTTCCACATCCTGCTCCTGCATTTGGGCAGCCATCGTCCCCGAGTCCTTCGACGAACGCAATTCAGCCAGTTTTGCCAACTTGTCACATGCCGTCAGCGACGACAGGAGCACGAATCCCGCAATCAGAATCTTTACTGTTTTCATATTACACATAGGTTTTAGAGGGTTGTTCACATGATTTATTGAGCACAAAGGTACAACATTTCTTTCATACCACAAAAACAATGACGGGAAAATAAAAAAAATCGGCCGATTCGCATTTTCGGGACTCCCGAAAGTCTGCCGAAGGGGTGAGGTGGCGATTTCGCGGTCTTTCGAAAACTAATCCCGGATAAATTTTGCTTTTCGGCCGAATAAGCGTACCTTTGCACATCCAAATGGGAAAGGACATGAAGAAGATTTTCGCAATATGCATGGCAGGAGCCTTGATGTGGACATCCTGCGAGAGAGGTCCGAAGTTCCGGATGGAGGGAACCATCGAGGGAGCCGAGGACTCAGTGCTGTACCTGACGCAGAGCACACAGGATGGCGTGCAGCGGCTGGACTCGGTGAGGCTGAAGAAGGACGGGCAGTTCGCCTTCGAGGTCAGGGCCACGACGGAGTCGCCCGACTTCTATGCCCTGCAAATCGGGGGGCACATCATCAACTTCGCGGTGGACAGCACGGAGAGCATCCGCGTCAGCGCCCAACTGCCGACAATGGAACGCAACTACACCATCGAGGGCAACGAGAGCAGCCGGCGCATCAGGGACATCAGCCTGATGCAGCAGGAGGTGCAGGCACGCATCATCGCCTTCGAGCGGAACGAGGACATGCTGCCGGGCGACCAGCGCGACAGCATCGAGAGCGTGCTGACCGCCTACAAGGAACGTCTGAAGCAGGACTACATCTATGCCGACCCCGCATCGGCAGCCGCCTACTATGCCGTATGTCAGGTCATCACCGACTTGGGCGGTCCCTTCATGCTCTTCAACCCACTGGCCGACCGCAACGACGTGAAGTGCTACGCCACGGTGGCGAACGCCTGGGACAATGCCTACCACGACGCCCTCCGCACCCAGCAGATCTGCAACCTCGCCATCAAGGGAATGGACAACACAGCCGCACCCCGGCAGAAGGTGCTGGACGTGGACGAGAGCAAGGTGTCGGAGACGGGCATCATCGACATCACCCTGCCCGACATCGACAGCAAGATGCGCAGCATCACGGACCTGAAGGGAAAGGTGGTGCTGATGGACTTCACCCTCTACGGTGCGGCAGAATCGGCGGAACGCACGCGCCTGCTCCGCTCCCTCTACGAGAAATATCACGGGCAGGGCTTCGAGATTTACCAGATTTCCAGCGACCAGGACATCCACTTCTGGAAGTTCTCCGTGGAGAAGCTCCCGTGGGTCTGCGTCCACGAGACCGATGGCACCGCTACACATATATATAATATAACGGAGCTGCCCACCTTCTTCCTCATCAACCGCGAGAATGAAATCGTCCTCCGAAGCGACTTCATGGAAGGCTCGCTGGAGGACAACATCCTGAAACTGCTTTGAAAGCATAAACATGGAAAAAGATTGGGAATGAAGGAATGAAAATGTAAAAGGATTGGAGGATTGAGGGGCAGCCCCAATCCTCCAATCCTCTTATACCGATCCCCCGCTATACAAATACCTCATCATACAAATTCCTCGCCGAGATTCAGCTGGGCATCGTTCACGAACTTCCGGATGTTCTTCTGGTCGCCCTTCCGGCAAATGACCAGCACATTGCCCTCCTCCACCACCACATAGTCTTCAAGCCCCTGCACCACAGCGACATGACCGTCGGGAAGCTTGATGATGCAGTCCTTGCAGTCATACAGGAGCGACTTGGAGTCGATGACCACATTGCCCATGTCGGACTGCGGCAGGGCTTCGTGTACAGCCGCCCAGGTGCCGAGGTCAGCCCACCCGAAGTGACAGAGCATCACATCGACATTGTCCGACTTCTCCAGCACGCTCTGCTCCAGACTCATGTTCGGACACTTGGTGAAGAGCTCCATCATCTGAGCGGGATTGTACTCCCCTGCGTCATACTTCGCCATGACCCGCTCCACGATGATGGCAAACTCCTCGCTCGCCCCCTTCAGGGCATTGAGGAACGTGTCGGCACCCCACAGGAAGAGCCCCGTGTTCCAAAGGAACTCGCCACTCTCAAAGAAAATCTGGGCGAACTCATCAGCAGGCTTCTCCGTGAAACTCCTCACCTTGTAGATATGCGGATAGTCCTCCAACTCGTCAGCCATCTGGATGTAGCCGTAAGAAACCTCAGGACGGCTGGGCTTGGCACCCATCGTCAGCTGCACATCGTTGACACCGACGAAATCCAGACCCTTCAGCACATCCTGCCGGAAAGCATCGTAGTCGGTGATGTTCTGGTCGGAAGGGCTCACGATGAACCGCCCCTCGCGGCAACGGCGCTTCACCTCCAGCGCCGCCCACGTCACCGCTGGCACCGTGTTGCGCCGCATCGGCTCCATGAGGATGTTCTCGTACTTGATGCCCGGAATCTGTTCCTTCACCAACTGACGGTAGTTCTCGTTGGTGACGATGATGATGTTGTCGGTGTCGATGAAGCCGGCAAACCGCTCGTAGGTCATCTGGAGCAAAGTCTTGCCCGTACCCAAAACATCTATAAACTGCTTCGGCTTCTTCTCACGGCTCATCGGCCACAGGCGCGAACCCGATCCGCCTGCCAATATCACACAATAATTTCTTTTATCCATAATTCACTTTATCGCTTGTGTTGGATTATGTAGGTTAGTATTCATTGTTCATCCGTATCAGCTTTGCCAGCCCTGCCGGTTATGACAGCCTTGCATGGCCAGTCCATGTTCCTGTCAAGGCAATCGCATTTCCCCGTCCACCTCAATTCACCTGATGCGTCGCTCCCGATGTGGCATCCACAGGTACCTGCTTCTTCCCCGTAGATACAGTGTCGCTCACCACCGTGGTCTCATACCCCGCCTTTGTCAGGGCTGCAACAATCTTCTTCTGATTGGTCTTGGCAGAATCGTAGGTCACCAGCACCTGCTGGTCGGCAAAGACAGCCTCCACCTTCTTCACGCCCGGCCTTAGCCACAACACATTCCTCACTTTCGTCTTGGCCTCCACATTCTGCACGGCCGGCGTGGTCTTCACCACCAGCACCTTCAGGTCGCCAGCCATCGTCACGGCACTCATCAGCAGTGCCACAGCCATCATTGATAATGTCTTCTTCATATGTCTTGTCTGTTTAGTTTCAAATTCACTCGCAAAGATACGCATTTTCCGTGACCTATTCTCCTTATGGCTGATTCAAATCCGCTTTTTCCATTTTTTTAACTCTTTATTCTATAAATTATGCGTACCTTTGCATCCGTTAGGAGCATATCCATTGAATTGAAGAATGAGCATATCCATTGAATTGAAGAACCTGACAACAGGTTATAAATTGAAGGGCGGTGAGAAAATCATCGCCAAAGGTCTGACCGCCTCATTGAACATCGGAGAGATGACCTGCCTGCTCGGTCCCAACGGCGCGGGCAAATCGACCCTGCTCCGTACATTGGCAGCCTTCCAGCCGGCATTGGGGGGCGAGGTGGAGGTGATGGGACAGAACATCCACAAATACCAGAGCAAGGAACTCGCACGGCTGATGAGCGTGGTGCTGACCGACAATTCCGACATCAAGAACATGACCGCCGAGGAGGTCGTGTCGATGGGACGAAGCCCCTACACTGGCTTCTGGGGAAAGTTGACTGAGAAGGACAAGACGGTGGTGAAGAAGAGCATGGGATGGGTCGGCATCGAGGAACTGGCCGACAGAAAGATGCAGACCCTCTCTGACGGTGAACGTCAAAAGGTGATGATAGCCAAAGCCATTGCACAGGAGACACCCATCATCCTGCTGGACGAACCGACCGCCTACCTCGACTATCCGAGCAAGATTGCCATGATGCTCCTGCTTCACCGTCTGGCCAAGGCGCTCAAGAAGACCATCTTCATGAGCACCCACGACCTGGAACACGCTCTGCAAGTGGCTGACCAAGTGTGGCTGCTTGACCACGAGAAGGGGCTGACCACCGGTATGCCCGAGGATCTGAGCCTCGACGGCAGCATCGAAGGGTACTTTGCCAAGGAGGGCATGATGTTCGACCGAGAGTCGTGCACCTTCTCCATCGAGCATGAAACTGCCCGCGACCTCATTGTGGACGGCAATCCCGACACGCTTGAGTACCGCCTCTGCAGCAAGGCCCTCATGAGGAACGGCATGAAGCCCGTCACTGCCATGGAGGGCTCGAACGCCAATGCCGACGTGAGCATCAGGGTGCCTGGCGACGGGACCTACCGCCTCATAGAGAAGGGCAAGGAGACCCTGAAGGTGGAGAAGATAGAGCATCTGCTGCACATGATTGTACCCGCCATTACCAAGTATCACATATCAGCCATCCGAGAGGCTGCCGAAATGAATCAATATGAATAGACTTTTCGCTTTCGCCCTTGCCGCGCTTTCCACCACCCTGTCCCTTTGGGCACAGGAGACGATGGAGCAGGACATGTTTGAGTCGATGAAAGACGATGACAAGGCTGTTGTCGTGGCTGTGCACAAAGACGCCAACAGCGGCATCGGTCAGCGAGGCATCGACCGCCTCACGCTGAAACTGCGTGAACTATACCCCAACTGTGAATACCGCGAGGCTTGCACCAACAAGGGGATGATGGAACAGGCATCCGACCCCGACGAGCTGTTCACTCAACTGCAGAAGGATGGCTACACCCACGTGCTGGTGCAATCCTCCAGCATCACCAACGACCTCGACATGCAGTATCTGCGCCATCTGGTGGAGACTGCCAAGGGTAAGTTCAAACAGATGCGGTTAGGAGAGCCTCTGCTGAGCGACCTTGCCGACTATCAGAAGGTGGCAGACATCGCCATCAACACATTTAGCATTCCCAAGGAGGTGAACGTGCTGGTGTGCAATGGTAACGGCGAGGATGACGCTTCATACATGATGCTCGAATACACGTTGCGCGACAAAAGCAATGGGGACTGGCTTCTCGCCACCACGAACGGCATTCCCACCCTCGACCATCTCATCAAGGTGCTGAAAATACAAAAGATCAAGAAGGTGCACCTCGTTCCCTTCAATGCCGAAGTGAACAGCACGATGCGCGGCGAATGGACGAAAAAACTGCAACAA
>CADCQH010000167.1 GCA_902803605.1 uncultured Bacteroidales bacterium
GGGCCTTTGGCTACGCAGCACATTTCCTGTACTTCTTTTGAATAAACCATAATTGTAAACCAAATTTATGTATTAATACTATAAAAACTTGTGTGCTTTCATCAAAATGCTTGCAAAATTAGTAAATAAAAATAAGAAGAGCGCAGAAAATGAAGAAAAACTTTTCAAATGCCCTATTTTTTTTTGCGAAATAGGAGAAAAGCGGTAACTTTGCATCAAAATCATACAACAAGGCCATGAGTAGAAAGAATCATCGTAGAGATGCATCGGTGGAGACGAAAAAGCCCCCATTGGCAAGACAGACAAATTCAAAAAGTCAACAAGAATACAAGGGATCCAAAAACAAAGAGAAGAAACCGCTGCACCTCACCAAAGGCGTGTCGGTGTGCATCGCCCTCTTGGTGACTGCATTCATGATTGGGTTGGGCGTTTATCACCTGATTGTCCGCAACAGCGACATGCTGTATATGGCACAGAGCAGAAGTTTCTTCACGTCCGACAAGACCTTCCTCACCACATGCATGCATGATCCTGGTGGTTTCATCAGTTGGGTTGCTTCATTCCTGACTCAATTCTTTTATCATCCCCAATGGGGTGCAGCCATCATGATAGGCATTTGGGTTGTCAGCATGTGGCTCAGCAAATTCGTGTTCCGTGTCAAGTTAGCCTGGATGGCAGTGCTGGCCATTCCTGCCGTATGCCTGTTGGTGGCCACCATCGACACAGGCTACTGGCTGTACTACATCAAGCAGGTGGGGTATTGGTTCTATGGCACGGTGGGCTATCTATCTTGCATCCTGCTGGTGCTTTTCTATGCCGCCTTCAAGAAGAAGTCTGACCATATCATCATGACCATTCTGATTGCATGCACCTATCCTTTCTTCGGTTGGTACACGTTATTGGCATTGGTATATGTGTCCATGCTGGCCATCTCTCAACTAAAGCCCAGGGATTCGTTGGCAAGCAAAATCCTACTCCCCGTCATCCCCATTGTTTTGGCAGGTATCGTTCCTCTGCTGTGCTACAACCTGTACAGCAGCGTCAGAATAGAAGATGTGTGGACCATCGGATTCCCTCTCTTCGAAAATAACGACATGACCAGTTTCACGCCATCCATTCCATTTGTGATAGTGGCAGTCACCCCCCTACTCTTCCCCTTCCTGCCCAAGAAGGTGGAGGGCAGTACAGGCATGACCTGGGCTGTGTCCCTCGCCACCCTTGCAGTGCTGGCGTTTTCGTGGTTCTGGACAGAGGAAAAGGATTTCCAGAATTACAACTACCATGCCGAGATGCGGATGTACCGTGCCACCGAGGAACAAGACTGGGACAAGGTGCTGGACGAGATGAGCAACATTCCTGGTGATGCCTCCCGCGAGATGGTACTGTTCAAGAACATCGCCCTGTTGAATAAGGGAGAGATGGGTACGAAGATGTTCAAGTACAACAATATGGGTGAACCACCAACCAATGGCTTTGACACCTTGAGGGTACACATGGTTCAGACAGCTGCACCCCTCGTCTATTATTATCACGGCAAGACCAACTTCGCACTGCGATGGGCCATTGAGAACAGCGTGGAATTCGGTTATAATTTCGACCACCTGAAGCTCTTGGCACGTTGTGCTTTGGTGAACGGAGAGATGGAAATGGCCAAGCGCTATTTAGACATTCTTCAGACCTCTCTCTTCTATCGTGACTGGGCTGAGCACCTGTTGCCTATCACCAAGAATCCAGAGCTCATCAAGAAATATCCTGAGTTTGATTCTGTACGCGACCTGCATGACCACATGGGTACAGTTCTGGACGGTGACAATGGTTTGTGCGAGATGTACCTGCTCACCTATTTCAGTCAGACGATGAACAAGGACAGCAAACTATTACAAGAACTCACATTGATATACTCACTGATTCAGAAAGACATACAACTATTCTGGCCACGATTCTTCCTCTATGCGCAACTGCATCAGGGAGAAAAGATGCCGGTACATTATCAGGAAGCAGCCATACTCTATGGAAGTTTGGAACCAGAAAGTGCTGACATCTCCAACATGCCATTCGATGACGAGGTGAGGAAGAGCTATGCGGGATTCCATGAGATGTCCCAATCACTGCTCCGGGCAGGTCTGAATTCTGATCAGGTAGGTGAAGCGATGAAGAGCACTTATGGCAATACCTTCTATTGGTTCTACTTCTTCTGTCGGGATGTGCATTCGTATTAATTAAGAGTGGAGAGTTGAAGGGTTGAAAGACGATAACGCTAACCCTAACCCTAACTGACCATGCGGGGTGTGGAAGGATTGAAGAATTGGAGAGGTGAGAGTTTAGAGGGGAGAGAAGGGTGAGACGTCGGGAGAACCGACTATCACCAACGGATGGAGAGGTGAGAGTGGAGAGAAGGGTGAGACGTCGGGAGAACCGACTATCACCAACGGATGGAGAGGTGAGAGTTTAGGGTTGAGAGTTTAGGGCTTAGAGTTTAGGGTTGAGAGTTTAGGGCTTAGAGTTTTGAGTTGAAAACATTATATAAAATGAAAAATATATTAGCAATAGCAATGATTGCCATATTGATGGCAGCATGTGGGCAACACCTTACAGTGCCCACAGATGTGACGATGGAGAACAGGCTTCCTCATATTTACCCCGATTATACCGAGGTGACGATTCCTGCCAACATCTGTCCTATGAATTTTATCGTGCAGGAAGGTGAGACTGATGCAATGGCAAGACTGACCTATCCTGGTGGTGAATACATCTATGGTGAAGGCCAGAAGGTGCTCATCGATGAAGAGCAATGGCAAGAGATGCTTGATTCTGCCAAGGGTAAGGAAATCAAGGTGGAGGTGTTTGCCAAGATCAATGGTCAATGGAAAGGTTATCAGCCCTTCAATATCTATGTGGCAGAGGATTCCATAGACGAGTACATCTCCTACCGTTCCATTCCGCCTTCATACGTGGCCTACGAAAGACTGAGCATTGTCCAGCGTCACCTCACCACATTCGATACACGCGACATCTATAACAACATGTCGGTCAGCAACGAGAAGGTGGGTCAGTGCATCAACTGCCACTCCTACCAGAACTTCAGGACCGACAACATGCTCTTCCACATGCGTCAAGGTTATGGTGGCACCATGTTGGTGACCAACGGTCAATTGAAGAAGATTGACCTTAAGACAGCAGAGACCCTCAGTGCAGGTGTCTATCCAGCCTGGCACCCCACTCACAACCTCATCGCCTTCTCCACCAATAAGACAGGACAGTCCTTCCACACGAAAGACCTGAACAAGATTGAGGTGCAAGACACAGAGAGCGACCTGATTCTCTACGATGTGGACAAGAATGAAGTCAGCATCATCTCTGAGTTGGAAGATGAACTGGAGGTGTTCCCCACCTGGAGTCCAGACGGCAAGAAAATGTATTTCTGTTCTGCACATTTCGAATACTACAACGACAGCATCGAGAAGTCGGCAGAGATGATTCAGCGATACCAAGAAGTGAAGTACAGCCTCTATTCCGTTGATTTCAATCCAGACACCAAGGAATTCAGCAATGTGCAAATGGTCTATGACGCAGCCTCTGACTCCATCAATCAGAGTGTCACCCTACCCCGTGTCAGTCCTGATGGACGATACCTTCTCTTTGCACAGGCAGAATTCGGCTGTTTCCACGTATGGCACGCTGATGCAGACATCTATATGATGGACTTACAAACCAAAGAGGTTCAAAAACTGGATGCCGTGAACAGTAACCGTTCAGAGAGTTATCCTACCTGGTCGAGCAACGGGCGATGGATTATGGTCGATTCCCGACGTGACGATGGTAATTACACCCGTCCCTACATTGCCTACTTCGACAAACAGGGCAAAGCGCACAAACCCTTCCTGCTGCCCCAGCAAGACCCGAATTTCTACACTTTCTACCTGCGTTCGTTCAACAGGCCAGAGTTCATGATTGAGCCAGTGACCATTTCTCCAAGAGAGTTTGCCGCCAAGGCCAAGGAAGATGCCATTCCTGCCAAGTACGCAGATAGATGAGAAAGTATTTGAAATACATATACATCTTTGTATTCATCACCGTTGCATACCTTTTGTTGCCGGTGATGAATGCTGATTATCTTTACACCATCCAAGACAACAATGTCTTCATCAATGGGCACACATTCATGATGGAGACGGTGCAATATGAGGGCGGGTGGTTAACTTGGGTGGCACGTTACCTCACCCAGTTCTTCTACTACCCTTGGTTGGGCAGCACCATTCTCATCCTCTTCTGGGTGGCCATCTACTGGATGACCATCTGGATGTTCGACATCAAAGGAAAATGGAGTTTCCTGGCACTGATCCTCCCCATGCTGTTGCTCTACCACCTGCTTGACTACGGCTATTGGATTTACTATGCCAAGATACCGGGAATTCCTTTCCGGCTCACCCTCACAACGATTTTCTGTCTGCTGTTCACATGGGGAGTCCTGCTTTTGACCCGCCGTTTCAACTTTAGTTGGAAAGTCAAGGGACTCATTGTCTGTAGCCTGCTCATGCTCATCCTTGTCATCGGCAACTGGCTGTGGCCTACATCCCTATGGCGTTACAATGACAGATTCAGGCATTCCATCCTGACCACTTTGACCGACAAGAACTTCAAGCACGAACTGCGGATGTATCGTGCGCTTGACGAGTTCCGATTTGAGGATGTAGTCAAGGAGATGCCTCAAGAAGGAGAAGAAGCGCCCACCAACTTGATGGTACTTTACAAGAACATCGCCCTGATGCATACAGGTCAGATGGACAAGATGTTTGAGACAGGAAACTGTGGCATCAAGCCTGAAGTAAATGACTCCTTGCATATACGCATATCGCTTTTAGGCGCCCCACTCATCTATTATATGTTCGGACAAATCAATTACTCCTATCGCTGGGCAATGGAGAACTCCGTGCAGTATGGGCTCAGTTTCAGGAGTCTGAAGATGATGATCCGCACTGCCCTCTTCAATCAAGAGTTTGAAGTGGCAGCCAAATACATCGCCATGCTCAAAAACAGCACCTTTCACCGACAATGGGCACTGGAGCATGAGGCATGGATGATGAACAGCACCAACTTCTATCAGAGTCAGGACTATTTGACTATTGCGCCATTACTTGAGAATGAAGAGAATCGTCTTGACGGAGATGACGGACTCTGCGAACAGTTCCTACTGGAATATTTCTCTGATCTGAGCCATGCCAACACCCCTCTGATGGAGGACGTCACCCTGTGCATGTCGCTATGGGCGAAAGACTATTATGCCTTCTGTGTCCATTTCTATGACTATGTACACAGCAATCCCAACCGCCCCATTCCCCCACTCTATCAAGAGGGGGCCATCCTGCTCGGCAATGCTGAGGAATCGCCCATCACACTGGACGGTTTCAGGTTTGATGACCTTGTCGCCAACAAATACAACAGTTTTGTGCAAGACTACAACCAACTCCAGCAGCAGGGTGTGGATGAGCAAGAGATGGGAAGACGGCTCAAACCTCTCTACGGCAACACTTACTGGTGGTACTACTATTTCTACAATGATTTCAACATCTACTGATTAACGAAACAAACCATACATGAAGCAACTGATCACATTCGTCCTGTTCATTTCAGCCACACTGAGCATCCATGCCCAAGGAACGGCAGCAGACTATAAGCGGGCTTTTTCCACTGGTACACGCCACTCATGGAAGATGACCAATGGAAGCATCACAGTACAGCGTTCTTTCAATGGTCCCAAAGACCAGTTCATCTACTCCACCTGGAATGGTGACAGCACCGTGTGGTATAAGGTCAATGCACTAAACGGCGAGAAGGAACTGACCACCGATCCTGCGCTCAACCGTCCTCGTGGCAACTGGGGAGGTGGAGGTGCACGCAACGATGGCTACCATCATTGGATGGAAGTGCGTGATGAGAAAGACGGACGTGCAGAAAATCCAGTGAACAAGGGAACATTCATGATTCATAAGGACAACAACCTCTATTTGGCAAGTGGAAACGACAATGCCACACAAGTGACGTTCGATGGTGTTGACACCTGCTACTACTCCTCATGGGGACGTTGGTCAAAGGACGGCAAGTATTATGCCACGGTACTCATCAAACCCGCCCCCAAGCACTATGTGACCTACACCCAATCCTCTCCCGCCAATCAGGTGCAGCCCATCTACACCAAGCTGGAATATGCCAAGCCAGGTGACTCACTCAACTATCGCATACCAGTGGTCGTAGATGTGGAAAACAAGAAGACCATCTATCCAAAGAGCACCGACCTTTTCAAAAGCCAATACGAAGTGAGTGCACCCGACTGGGACGAGAATGACAAGACCCTCACTTTCGAATTCAATGAGCGTGGGCACAAAACCTACCGTATCTTAGAGATGGATTTGCAGGGCAACATCCGTACCCTTATCGAAGAGAAGAACGACAAATACGTGGCTTACTCCCGTAATTTCCGCCAAGATCTCGATGCCGATCATATTCTCTGGAAGAGTGATCGTGATGGACATGCCCACCTCTACCTCTATAACAAGAAGAAAGGCAAGCTCACCCAAATCACCAAAGGCGACTTTTGGGTGCGCGGTGTACAACATGCAGAAATCGACGAGAAAGGCAAGGGCTACATCATCTTTTCCGCCAACGGACGCAACTGCAAGAACATGGGTGTGGTCCGTTCCAGTTTCGACGGAAAAATTCCAGAGGAAGACCCCTACAACATTCACTACTACCGCATTGACCTTGACGGAAAGAATTTTGTTGATTTGACGCCTGAACCAGCCAATCACGAAGGTACCTTCAGCCGTCAGTGCGAGACCTCCTTCATCGACACCTACTCCACCATCGACCAAGCTCCAATCACAGTGCTGCGTTCCTCTATCGACGGACACATCATCACGACCCTCGAGACAGCCAACATCAGTCGTTTAGAGACCACAGGATGGAAGGCACCTGAGGTGTTCGTTGCTCCAGGACGTGATGGCAAGACAGACATGTGGGGACTCATCCAGCGTCCCTCCAATTTTGATCCCAATAAAAAGTACCCAGTCATCGAATACATCTATTCAGGTCCTGGTGACCAATACGTGCCCAAGAAGTTCACGCCGTGGCTTTACTATCTGCAAGACGTGGCTGAGCTGGGTTTCATTGTAGTGCAGCTTGATGGCATGAGCACATCCTTCCGAAACCTCGACTTTGAGCAGGTATGTTACAAGAACCTCAAGGATGCTGGTTTCCCAGACCGTATTGAATGGATCAAAGCGGCAGCTCAGAAATACCCTTATATGGATCTTGACCGCATGGGTATCTATGGCTGTTCGGCTGGTGGTCAGGAAGCACTTGGTGCCCTCCTCTTTCACGGAGATTTTTACAAAGCAGCCTATGCAGCCTGTGGATGTCATGACAACCGCATGGATAAGATATGGTGGAACGAGCAGTGGATGGGATGGCCCGTGGACAGCAGTTATATTGAGTGTTCCAATGTAGAACATGCCAAGAACCTCAAGGGCAAGCTCATGCTTCTCGTCGGTGAGATGGATGACAATGTGGATCCGTCTTCCACCTATCAAGTGGTCAATGCCCTCATCAAAGCCAACAAGAATTTCGAGTTTATCCTTGTGCCCAATGCTCACCACACCATGGGTGACAACTACGGCGAGCACAAAAGAGCAGATTTCTTTGTAAAGAACCTCCTCGGTGTGGAACCTCCAAGTTGGGAAGAGGTGAGGTGAGAGAGGAGAGCTGAGAGAGGAGATGGAGACGTCGGGAAAACCGACTATCACCAACGGGAGAAAAGTTTAGAGTTTAGGGGTGAGGGTTTAGGGATTAGAGTTTAGGGATTA
>CADCQH010000168.1 GCA_902803605.1 uncultured Bacteroidales bacterium
AACCCCCGGAACAGTTACCCGTTCACCGCATTTCGAGTGCGGCCCGATCGACCACTCCGGCAACTTTCCTTGTAAAGGGTGGACTTATGTTGATAAGTCCACCCTTTATGAAATAGCCGGGAGGAGATGTGATGAAACTCCGATGTGATAAGATTTGAGTATTTACCGTCCTTTGTAATCCACCGACTCTATGGTTTCCAGATGCCGAAGCTCCATGCTCGATGACATGGCGACTTCTGGGTTGTGGCCCGCCATTGGAACGATAAAATCATCTCGGTTTCTGTTTTTAATTTGATGAGTATCCCGATCGATCCTATACCCCGGCTATATGTGATGTGGCTGTCTCTTTTTGTCCGGTTCTCTTACCGTTGCGGACGGCCTTTGTTTTTTTTCTACATCGCAAAGGTAGTGCATTGTCATCATAAAAACAAAGGATTTGATGATTTTTTTCACCAAATCCCTCGTTTTTTAACATTTCGGCCGTTGAACGGCTGAGGTGAATCGTCTGGCTGCTGCTTTATTCGCCGAGATAGATGGCGAATGACATGGCGCGTCCTGCGGGTGTCTTGCCCCAGATCCAGAGGGTCTGTTCGTCGCTTGCCTGTGCTGACTTGAAGACGGATTCCATGTCGGCGGCGGACTTGATGTTCTGGTTGTTGGCCTTGAGGATGATGAATCCGTCGGGCACACCGGCATCTTTCAGGTATCCGCTCTTGAGGTTCGTCACCTGCACGCCGTAGGTGAGGTGGAGGGTCTTCTGCTGGCTTTCGGTCAGTTCCTTGAATTCAGCGCCGAGTGCATCGACTTTCTGGGTCTTGATGACGTTAGTGCTGCCCTTGGCGTTGCGGAAGGTGATGGTCGTGGTCTTTTCCTTCTTGTCGCGGATGTAGCCGATTTCTGCCTTGTCGCCGGGGTGGTACTTGGTGGTCGCTTCCTGGAGTTCGGACATCTTCGTGACTTTCTTGCCGTCAACCGACACGATCACGTCGCCGCTCTTGATGCCTGCGTCTGCTGCCGCACCGTCGTCCATGACTTCTGCCACATAGACGCCGTCCACGGTGCCGAAGTCGGCGGAGAATTTCTCGTCGTCATGCTTCTTGGCGTCGATGTAGTCGTGGAGGGTCATGCCGCTGATGCCGATCATGGCACGCTGCACGGTTCCGTATGCCTGCAGGTCGGTCACCACTTTCTTCATGATGGTGGTGGGGATGGCGAATCCGTAGCCGGTGAAGGAGCCTGTCTGGGAGTAGAGCATGGCATTGATGCCCACGAGCTCTCCGCGTGTGTTGACGAGTGCGCCGCCAGAGTTGCCGGCATTGATGGCTGCGTCGGTCTGGATGAACGACTCGATGCCGTTCTTGTGTGCGCCGATGTTGCGGGCCTTGGCCGACACGATGCCGGCGGTCACGGTCGAGGTCAGGTTGAAGGGGTTTCCGACGGCCAGCACCCATTCGCCGACTTTCAGCTGCTCGGAATCGCCGATCACGATGGGGGAGAGGTCGGTGGCGTCAATCTTCAGCAGAGCCAGGTCGGTGTCTGCATCGGTGCCGATGATCTTGGCCTTGAACTCGCGGTTGTCATTCAGCGTGATGGTGATTTCGTCTGCATCTTCCACCACGTGGTTGTTCGTCACGATGTATCCGTCAGCAGAGATGATGACGCCGGAGCCTGCTGCCTCGCGCTTGGGGGTCTCCACCTGACGGCGTTGTGTGCCGCCACCTCCGCGACCGAAGAAGTCGCCGAAGAAGTCCTCGAACGGGTCACGGTACTCGATGGTCTGACTGCGTCCCTTCTGCACCACCTTGATATATACCACGGCGTTGCAGGCCTTCTCGGCTGCTTCGGTCAGATCGACCGGCTGTACGGCGGGGGCTGCCACATTCGAGAGTCGCATCACGCTGCTTGCCTGTTCCTCCACTGCCTTCTTGGGCTCCGTGAAGGAGAGGGCAGGAAAAATCTTGTTCGCTGAATTTTGGGAAAGGGAATAGGCGAATGCTCCCGTCAGTCCCGAAAGGAAGGCTACACCAATCAGTGCGCCATAGAATCTTTTAGTTGTTTGTTTCATCGTTGTTTATGTTTTAGATAATTCAATTCTGCTTGTTGTTGAATGTCCCTTGTTCTGGTCCCTTTGCTTTTTTGCGGTGCAAAATAACGATAAATTCACGTCATCACAAAATATTTCCTTCCGTTTTTTCCCATTCGTTGAATTAGTTTAACAAATGGCCTGAAAGTGTTAACACCGATTAAGAGACTGTCTTAATTTTTTTGCAGTCAATTAACATTCTGGTTTCTTTCCGAGTGATGTGGTCGTGTGTTTTGTCAGAAGGTCATGCGCACCTTGAAGCGGATGCCCCAGCGGTTGGTGTTGGGGTTGTGGAGGTAGGTGGCCCGGCGCACATAGTCGATTTCAATGAGCTTGAAAATGTTGTGGATGCCGACGCGCCACTCGACATAGGGGGTGCGGCCGGTCATGCTGACGGTGTTCTGCTCGTAGGTGCCGTCGGGGAGAAAGTGCCCTGGAAAGTAGAAGAGGTCCGGGTCGGAATAGTTGAGGGTGGCTGGATTGTTCTTGTCCGTAAGCTGTCCCCAGAGCACGTTGACGCCGATGCATTCGCGCCACTTGAGCCGGTGGAGCAGGGGAATGCGGTTGAGGAACCATCCGTTGAGGTCCCACTCCGCCATGAGGGAGGCATAGCGGTCGTTGAGGAACTCGAGGTTGGAGATGAGGAAGAAGGTGTTGTCTTCGATGATGTAGGAGGCGTTGGCGGCGGGGTGGATGAGCAGGGGGAAGGGTACTTTGTTCCAGATGGCGCCGGCCTTGGCATCGATGTCGAGCTTGCCGAACTGCCGCAAGTAGAAACGCTTGTAGATGCCAGCCTCGGTGAGGTCGTAGTTGTACTGTCCGCCGAGGAACCCGTTGATGCCCCGCGTGTAGGAGAGGGAGAGGATGGGGGCGTCGTGGTTGACCTTCACGCGACGTTGCTTGGTGTTGATGTAGGTGACGTTGGGTTCATAGGATATGCCTGCCTTGAACTGAGCGGTGGTGATGCCTGAGAGCCATCGGGAGGGGTTGTTGACGGGGGTGCCGGCACCGTCAAGACGCTGGTAGAAGAGGGCATCGACGGGATGGTTGCGGGTTCGGGTGAACTGGGCATTCAGTTTCACGCCGGTCTCAAACTCGCGGGTGTAGTCGATGTGGAGTTCGCGGGTGTGGTGGTACTGGTCCACCTTGGAGGCATGGAAGGCGGTGAACATGTTGTCCTTGTCGGTGGGCACGTACTTGTCGAAGGGTGAGAGGATGTCGTCCCACCAATAGATGGAGAGGTTGTGTTGCGGAAACTCTCGTGGCAGGTAGGCTTTCTTGTTGAAGGCGTAAGTGAGCTGCCCCTTCCAATAGACATTGTGGGTCTTGGTGCCATAGGCGACGTAGGCGTTGGCAAAGAGGTGGGGAGAAAGGTTGGCTGTGGTGAGTGCCGAGGCGCGGAAGCGGAGCCCGTCATAGTGGTTGGCTGATATCATTGTGTTGATGGGGCCGATGTCCACGTAGTTGGGGTGGAGAGAATCGCCTGTCTCCACGAAGTTCTCGACGAGGGCACGGAATCCGAAGAGTACATACTTGAACCCCTTGATGTGGGTGAGACGGTCGAGGAAACTGTCCATCTTGTTTTCGGAGGATGTGAGTTTCACCTGGCGATACTGTTCCCAGAAAGCATCGTCCTGCATGGAGGCGTCGGGCTCACGCAGAGTGTTGCCCTTGATGTGTTTGAAAAGGGAACGGGGAATATCCTCGAAACTCACGTCGCTCAGACGGGTCACGCGCTGCACCTGAAACTTGCCGACCCATTTGGTGAGCTGTAACTCAACGAGCATGTCGTTGGTGGCGGCGATGCGGTCGCCTGTCTCCAGTTCGACGAAGTCCTGCGAAATCATCATGTTCTCGACGAAGTTGACGTCACTTCGGCGTGGAATGGTGAGTTCCACACGGCGCACTTGATAGGTGGAGTCAGGTTCGAGCAGGATATAGAGATTGCCGGAGAATCCGAAATCCTGCTGATTGTTGGGCAGGAATCCGACCTTCACCACCTTGTCTTGGTCAATGAAGATGGTGTCTTGCAGGTAGTAGCGGTAGAAAGAAATGGCGTTGTCAGCGATAGGGGAGCGGAACATGAACTGCAGCAGGCGGCACTCGTTGTCGTAGATGTTGACGTCGGTGAAGACATCCTTGAGGGTGGTGGTGAAGATTTCGCCGGTGTTGACCAGTTCCGTCACCCCCTTGTTGCTCTCGCCCTTGATGACTTGCTTTTCAGACTTCGGGTCTTTGCGGTAATAAATCTCGGAGAGTGTCTCGTCCACCGTCAGGGGAAGGATGAGCTTGCCCGTCTGTGGTGAACGTTCTACGTGATCCTTCAGGAAGGCGAAACGCTTGTATTCACCTTCATCAAATACCTTGTCGCTGACTTCGTTGAGTGAGAAGGTCATCTTCTCGTATTTTGTGTAGGTGAAGAAGTCCTTGCCGTGAAGGTCGCTCTGCTTCTTGTTGGCGATAACCTTCTGCATCAGTTCCACCGCGGGATTGTTTCTGCGGCTGTAGCGCGTCTTCTTGGCAGAGACGGTTACGGTCGAGAGTGTTTCGCTGTCAATGATGTCGTTGTTCACCTGTGCCTGCACAAAGAGGCACACCATCATCACTAATATGCCAATGCTCGCTTTTCTCATTTCTGATGCATCACGTCAAGCAAATCCGTTATATTATATATAATGTGTGTCGGCAGCGTCTCGTCCACTGCTTCATTTCCCCATCCGATGCCTTTCACCCATACCGTCTGACAACCAATCTTTGAGGCGGGCACAATGTCTTTGGAATAACTGTCGCCTACCACGAGAATATCGCTGGTTGGAAGTTCTTCGGCGGTCTTTTTCATGACGCTTCTAACCGCATCAACCCCCAACTGGAATATTTTGGGGTCGGGTTTTCTGATGCCCACCACAGCGCTCTCGATGATGCCTTGAAAATATTCCAACCGAAAATCCTTCAAGATGGTTTCGATGTTGCCATAGAAATTGCTGACCAGCACCAGCGAATATCTCTTTGCCAATTCCTCAATGACAGGGCGGCTCACCTCCAGCACTCTTAACACATGATTGTAGCAGTATTGTGCCACAGCATCGCTTTGTCTCTTCCGCTCTTCGTTACTGACCGACCAGGCCTTTCTCTCCATGAGATTCTTTGTTTCAATGTCGCACTTGATGGTCAGCAGGTCGAGGAAGTTGTGTTCAGGACAGATGTAAGGATGCTGGGCAAGGGCACGTTCCGCCATCACATAACTCTGGCGAAAATCATCCTTACTTACAGGGATACCGACATGCTGGTAACCTTCCCACAGCACCTCGCTCCAATGTACGGAATTCGTGTCGATGGTGCCTCCGTAGTCGAAGATAATGGCTTGTATCATATCTCTAAACTCTAACTTATTTTTCAACCCTAACCCTAACGCTAACCCTAACTTATTTTTCAACCCTAACCCTAACGCTAACCCTAACTTTTTTTCAACTCTAACCCCTAAACTCTAACCTCTCAACTCTCAACTCTCAACCTTAAACTCTTGCAGAAGGACTCGTGTGTATGCCGCATATACAGATACAATCCCGTGAACACGGTCAACTCCACGAGCAGATAGAGCCAGGGAAAATCAAGCAAACACGACACATAGTATGTGATGGCACGACAGTTGAATGTCAGAATGTTCGCCCATTTCATCATCGGCAAGCTATGGCGTCGGAACTCGTCACGGAATGTCTGGGGAATGTTCTCCGTAGCCCCATACTTTTCTTTCAAGGTCTGCTTCAACCGTTGGAACTCCGGCGTCTGATTCTCTTGTCCCCGCGTGTAATTGATGTAGGTGCGTAGGAAGAGTTTGTAGATGATGTTCCCTTTCCAAGGTGTCTCGTCATAAATGCGTTGCTGCTGAGCCGATGAATCCAGTTCACTTCCAGCCTGCCCCTTCAGAAAGAAGAGGTGGATTTGGCGGTAATAGTCTGATAACCCACATTGACGGGCATGAAATCCGACGCCTGAAATCCAGATGCCTGCATAGAAGATGCAGTCGGCAATGATGGTGTTTTGCTCATTGTTTTCGATGCCCAACCAGGCAAATTCCGCTTCATGATGCTGATAGAAGCGGAAAAACAAGGCGTGATAGAGGAAGAAGAACCACACGTCGCCCGCAGCCCCATCCAGGATGCGTCCCAACTGGGTCTTCTTGCCCGTCATACGAGCCAGTTGTCCATCTGCGCTGTCATAGAAATTTGCCCAAGCCAGCAGCAATACACCCACAATGTTATAAATGAGGCCTTCCGTTCCTGCCACTCGCCAACTGCCTGAGCAGAAGAACCACGCCGATGCCACACCGATCATCATCGAAAGCACGGTCACGGTGTTGGGATGTACGTTGAGAGCATCGAAAAAGCGGGCCCACTGATAGCCGATGGGACGTGTCCACACCACATCCAACCACTCCTCTGTATCGCCTGACTTGTATGTCTGTTGTATCTTATCCATTGTCATTTCTAACCTTAACAATAACTCTGGCTCTAATTATACCTTAACCTTGATTTTCTCGAAAAGGGTAGGGAGGTCTTACCTTCAAATCTCAATTCTAAGCTGTCAACTCTACTCCTTCAGGAAACAACTCTTGTTGCGATTGCCTTTGCCGCCTTCTCCCTGCAACTCGAGAAACTCGGGAAGTCATTGAAGTCGATGAACCACATTTCCCCTTTCTCGCCGATGATGACGTCGCCGCCATAAATGGGTACGTCCAGTGACTTTGCCAACTGATCCGCATACATCTTCATTCTCTTCACATCGAACGCATAGCCCTTTTCCCTTCCATTGTATCGCTCCAGTCCGAACTTAGAATGTCCGAGGCTTGCATATTGCCAATGAAAGAAATCTGTGCCCTCCACACCGTAGAACTTCACCAAGTCGCCTGTCTGATGCTCTTGCAACAGCCATGCCCTGACACCCCATAGGCGGAATTTCCGCTTTATCTTCTCGCAGTCCTTCTCTGTGGCGCAGAATTTTATGTCATCCGCCATCACTGCCGTTTCGTCGCTATTCTTCAACCATGCCGGTAAGAGCATCCTTTGGGAGTCTGATTCATAATCGACGGTATCGTCGTGCCCGCACTTGAATCTTGGTTGCGGAATACCCAGACGTTCCATTTCCTGCGCCATGACAACTTTGCTTTGACACATGAGTCCGCCTGCCAGCGAGTTGACGAAATGCTTCGTATCCTCCTCCTTTAGTTTCCTCATCATCTCTCCATTCCTCGCCATTGTCACCACACGGTCGTATTTATCGTAGTTCACCTCCGTCATCTTCTCTTCACGGATGGTGCTCACTTCATGTCCCAATGCCCTCAGTTCGTCCACCACCGCCGTAAAGATGGCTGCATCATTGCCTACCATGTTTGGCGAATAAATCAGTCCCCTGCTGATGCCCAGTATTTTCATATCTTTATCCTTGTTCGCTGTTACTGATAATAGTGATAGGGTCCTTGCTGTTGCCCACCTTCATGAGCAGCAGGCCTAATGCCGTGAAGAAGAGTTCACGGACACGGCAGATGATGCTGACAAACATGCCGATATCTGCGGTCATGCCCATTTGAGCGACGGACATGGCGAAACCGCCTTCGCGTCCTCCGAGTTGGAGGGGCAGAAAGAAGAGGAGATTGGCGAAGAGACTTGTGAATGAGAGAATCAAGAATGCATAGACGAAAGTGAGTCCGCCTCCTGTCCCTGCATCGAATAGGAGGAGCATGAAATATATTTCGAAACTCTGGAGGGTCCGACCGATGTATTCGATAGCGAAACTCGCATAAAAACTACGTTTGTTTTGCGATTGGAGTTCGGAAATCTGGTGGTCTATCTTCTGCAGGTCCTCTTGATGGCTGTCTATAAAGGTGTTTGCCCAGTTTCTCAGTCCAGGAATATGGCTGATGAACCGAATGAGTTTTACGACCATACCGTTCTTGTAGCCTCGTATGAAGAGGTAGATGCCGCCTCCGCAAAAGAGAAACATGAACAGGAGGATGATGGCCATGCCGACGCCTAATGGGAGAAGTCCGCAGAGAGCGATGACAACATAGACAAAGATGCTGGTGACCCAAAACCAGAAATGGGCAAAGATGTGCATCATGGCGAAGAGGAGTACGCTGGAGGTGGCGCGTTGGGTGCCGATGAAAGGCTTGAGCTCCAGAATTTTGTAGGGTTCCCCACCCATGAGTCCTGCTGGTGTGGCGTAGTTGAGGGCGAATCCCGTGATCGTGAGCTTAAGGATTCGCCAGAAAGAAATTGGACAGGGACCAGAGCCTCGGATGATGATGCGCCAGGTCCATGCGTTCATGATGTATAGGATAATCCAGAGTCCGAGAATTGCCCAAAGCCAATAACCCGCATGACAGATGTCTGCCCAAAGCTGAGTGAAAGACACCTTGAACGTGAACAGCATCACGATGACCGCAATGAGTCCGAAAGCGAAGAAGATGTTGCGAGTCTTATTCTTCAAAACGTCAATGATTCAATGGACCAGCTCAGTCCTAATGATTTTTAGTTCCTCACTCCTCCTCTTCCACTTGGTCAAGTTTCAGTTTGTCAGAGTCGTCACGCTTGGCAATGTATTGCTTTTGGAGGGGATTGGCGCGTTCAGCGTCAAATCTCATCCGGTTGCGAACTACGTCGATGGCTGTGTAAATGGCCTGACGGAGGGACTGCTCATCCCCGAGCATATTCTTGCCAGCGATGTCGTAGCTTACACCGATGGCAGGTGCTGTACGCAGAATGGGGAGGCCGGCAGTATAGTTGATGCCCCCGTCGCGGGCGATGGACTTGAAGGCTGAGACACCTTGGTCGTAGTACATGGCGAGGACGGCATCGAAGTGCTTGTAAATGTCTGTTCCGAAGAACTCGTCAGCAGGGTAGGGACCAATACAACGGACACCACGTTTGAAGAGTTCTTCGATGACAGGTTTGATGATTTCCTGCTCCTCTTTGTCATCGGCATGGGGATTGAGAGCCAGTACGGCAACACGCGGGTTGTCAATAAAGAAATCGCGCTTCAAGGTGTTGTGGAGGATGACAAGCTTTTCAGCAAGCATGTCCTTCGTGATGTGAGAGGAAATCTCGGAAACAGGCATCTTGTCGGTGGCAAGTGCGATACGAAGATTCTCTGAAATGAAAATCTTTAGTGCTTTTCTTCCCTGACTTGTTATCTCCTCGATATAAGCCGTCTGGCTTTTGAAGGAATGTCCATCGGCAAGCTTGATGGTAGCGTTGTTGACGGGTGACGTGACGAGTGCGTCAATCTTTCCCTCGCGCAGGTCTGCCAATGCTGCGTTCAGAGACAGGAGTGCTGCTTGACCCGCCTCTTCTGTAGCCTGTCCAAATTCAATCTTTGATTCGTCTTCACCAAAGCAGTTGATCATGTTGAGGTGTCCGTCCTTCGCCTTTTCTGCCGCATCTATCACTTGAAAACTGGTCTGGAGACCGAGGCTTTTGCGATGATAAGTGGCTGCTTTAGGGGAGCCATATATGACGGGTGTGCAGAGAGACGTCATCTCTTCTGCCTCGAATGTGTTCAGTATCAGTTCGTAGCCGATACCATTGATGTCACCTTGCGTGATGCCTATTTTAATTCTTTCCATTGTTCTTGTCCGTTGTCTGTTGTCCGTTATCTGGAATTTCTAATGTATAAAGTGCCGCTTCAAGTCGGCGAATCATCGTGCGTTTCATCTTGTCTGGAGCATATACAAAACCTTCCACAACGATGACACGGTTATTCTTCTGATCGAGCCGTGTATGGCTGACAAAGGGACCGCCCATAGCATCGTTTCGCATTTCCCAGAGCCCTCGTGCCTCCATTGCAAACTGGCCGTTCACGCTGATGTTCTTCGTCCACACGAATTCAGCATTTGTCTGCATCCATTGATTGGGCTTCTCGCCCGGGATATTGCGTTTCATGATGGTGTCTCGCAGGGCGATGTAGGGTCCCTTCGTGAACATCTTCTCACTCACGTATGGTAAAGAATAGATGCAGATGTTCTGAATGGAGGAGAGACCGTCATCACTTGCCCAGATGAAATCCTCGCCTACCTTCATCTTCTTGATGTCAACAGGAATGTAGAACTCACAGTCGAACATCTCCTTCACCTTCTTGGCAAATTTCACGTTGTGCTGGAAGTAGAGGTCGTTGGCAGTACGGTTGATTTCCTCGCTGGCGATGAGTCCCTCGATGCCCTTGGCGTGCTCTGTGATATAGACAGATGCCTCCACCTGATTGGGGACATTGAGTGTCAGGATCATCTGCGGCGTGGAATGTACGTCCTTTTCCACCGTCAGTTTTGCTTTCGTGTATTCACGTCCAATCTGAATGCGAAAGATGTTGCGGAACAGGTTCGTGATTTTGTCGTAGTGTGCTGGGGTGATGTGGCTCTTGTGGAACTGAGGCTCTTGCTGTGGAAGTCCGAGAAGGGGCTTGTCAAGGATGCGTTGCAAGGCCGCTCCGGCATAGCCGGTCCATACGCTATCGTCAGCCACCACCATTACTTCGTAGTGATTACCGGACGAAACGGGGGTGAGCAGACTGGCACTTCTACGACGGCGTCCGTTCTTGTCTGGTTGGTCGCAAGCGGCAAAGGCCAGAGTGACCAGCATGAGTATGGCAAGGATTTTGTAGTTCATGTTATGATTGTATTACGTTATCACGTTATTATGCAGATTTTGGCTTCGAACTGAGAAGTCCACATGCAGCTTCAATGTCTTGTCCTCTTGAGGCACGGATGGTGGTGGGGATGCCGTGATTGTTCAGGTAGTCGCGGAAATGTTCCATCGTTTCCATCTCGACCTCCTTCAGTGGTACGTCCGGCACGCGATGCCAACGGATGAGGTTGACGCGGCAGAAGAGTTCCCTCAGTAGTTTGGTCAGTTCCTTGGCATGAAGAAGAGAATCGTTGGTGCCTCCGAACATTGTGTATTCAAACGTGATGCGTCGCTGATGGCTCCAGTCATATTTCCTCAGCAAGGCTACGATGTCGGCGATGGGGAATTGCTTCTCGGCAGGCATCAGTTGCAGACGTTGTTCATGGATGGGTGAATGGAGTGATACGGCGACGTGACATTCACTTTCGTCCAATAGCCTGTGCATGTTGTTCTTCAGTCCCACCGTAGAAATGGTGATGCGGCGCGGACTCCAGGCCCAGCCATAATCTGCGGTCAGAATCTGAGTCGATTTCAGTACGTTGTCCAGATTGTCGAGTGGCTCCCCCTGTCCCATATAGACGATGTTGCTCAAGGGAGTCAGTTTCTCTTCTGCAATGAGTTGCTCGACTGTGTAGATCTGGTTGAGGATGTCTCTTGCTGTCAAATTCCCCTGCCAGCCTTGTTTGCCAGTCTGGCAGAAAAGGCAGTTCATCTTGCATCCTACCTGGCAGCTTACGCACAAGGTGGCGCGATCGCCTTCGGGGATATAGACCGTCTCCACACATTTTCCATTTTCTGTGGGAAAGAGGTACTTGATGGTTCCGTCCTTGCTCCTGCTTGTGTCCATCGGAGCATCACACCCCACGCAGTACAGCGCACTCAATTTCTCGCGGTTGGCCTTGGAGATGTTGGTCATTTCGTCAATGGCATGCACATGTCTGCCATACATCCACTGCGCCATTTGTCTGGCTGTGAATTTAGGCATAGAGAGTTGCAGGCACACGTCCTGCAACTCTTCCAATGTCATACCTAATAGTGGAGTCTTATTCATGTACAAATTGACGATTTACAATTTACAATTTATTTGACAATTCCGTGATTTGACAATTCTTGCTGACCGCATGGCAAATGGATGACTCATCCAATTTCCCAATAAATTGTACATTGCAAATTGTCAAATTGCAAATTGTTTTTACCAAGCGAAGAGAGGATAGCTCTTCATGGTCTCGTTCACCTCGCCACGTACCTTTGCGATGACAGCCTCGTTCTCTGGGTCGTTGAGCACTTCCTCAATCCATGCAGCGATTTTCACCATGAGGTCTTCCTTCGCACCACGAGTGGTGATGGCTGGTGTGCCAAGACGGAAACCTGATGTCTGGAAAGCTGAACGAGTGTCGAACGGTACCATGTTCTTGTTGATGGTGATGTCTGCAGCCACAAGAGCGTTCTCAGCCACCTTGCCGGTCAGGTCTGGATATTTCGTGCGGAGGTCAACCAGCATCGAATGGTTGTCGGTACCACCGCTCACGATGGCAAAACCGCGCTTGGTCAGTTCTTCAGCCAGCACGGCGGCGTTCTTCTTCACCTGCTTGGCATACTCCTTGAACTCGGGCTTCAGTGCCTCGCCAAATGCCACAGCCTTGGCGGCAATCACGTGCTCCAGAGGACCGCCCTGCTGACCTGGGAATACGGCTGAGTTCAGAAGCTGCGACATCTTCTTCACGACACCCTTTGGCGTGGTGTAGCCCCAAGGATTGTCAAAGTCCTTGCCCAGCAGAATCAGACCGCCACGAGGACCGCGAAGGGTCTTGTGCGTGGTTGTAGTCACGATGTGTGCATATTTCACGGGGTTCTCCAACAATCCAGCGGCGATGAGGCCTGCGGGATGAGCCATGTCGATCATCAGGAGAGCACCCACCTCATCTGCAATTTTGCGCATACGGGCATAGTCCCATTCGCGGCTGTAGGCAGAGCCGCCACCGATGATGAGCTTGGGCTTGTGTTCCTTGGCCAAAGCCTCCATCTCGTCGTAGTCCACGCGGCCGGTTTCCTTGTTGAGGTTATAGCCCACAGGCTTGTAGAGGATACCGGAGGTGTTCACCAATGAACCGTGAGAGAGGTGACCGCCGTGGTCAAGGTTCAGGCCCATGAACACATCACCTGGCTTCAACACTGCCAGCAGCACGGCTGCATTAGCCTGCGCGCCAGAGTGGGGCTGCACGTTGGCATACTCGGCACCAAAGAGCTGGCAGGCACGGTCGATGGCCAACTGCTCAATCTCGTCCACCACCTGGCAGCCGCCATAATAGCGATGGCCGGGATAGCCTTCTGCGTATTTGTTGGTGCAGTAGCTGCCCATGGCTTCCATCACCTGGTCGCTCACGAAATTCTCCGAAGCAATCAATTCGATACCTTTCAGCTGGCGCTGATGTTCCTTCTCAATCAAGGAGAAGATGAGGTTGTCTCTTTCCATTTTTCTTGATTTATAGTGTTTATGATATATGTTTATACGATACAAAACGCTGCTAAAAACGTGCAAAAGTACGAATAATTCTTCTAATTGGCAAACTATTTGTAAAGATTAACGTACAATTCCCTCACATTAGTCTATATGGCACGTCATCCAGGAGTCTGCCCGATTCTTTCATCTGGGAACTTGTCTTGACCGCATGTCGCCCGCGAGGAAGAAAATCCGTGGAATCCTGTTCGAATAAATAAAAACGCTCCATCTGTGGGAAAGAGTTTCCGTAAAGAAAAATGACAACGGATTGCCTGGGCAGTCCGTTGTCTTTATTTGTGTCTGTGTCTGTGTGTGTCCGTCCTCCTTTAGAGCGGGTAGTTCTCGAAGTCGTAGAGGACGGTGGAGAGGTAGCGCTCGCCGGTGTCGGGGAGGAGTGCCACGATGACCTTGCCCTTGTTGGCGGGGTCGCTGGCGAGCTGTGTGGCTGCGTAGGCTGAGGCGCCGGATGAGATGCCGACGAGGAGTCCTTCGCTGGCGGCTATCTTGCGGCTGGTCTGGATGGCTGCGTCGTTGGGCGCCTTGATGATTTCGTCGACGGCGTCACGGTCGAATGTCTTGGGGATGAAGCCTGCGCCGATGCCCTGTATCTTGTGCGGGCCTGGGGCTTCGCCGCTGAGGACAGCTGAGGTCTCGGGCTCGACGGCCACGATCTTGACGTTGGGGTTGAGTTCCTTGAGGCGCTTGCCGATGCCGCTGACGGTGCCGCCGGTGCCGACGCCTGCCACGAAGATGTCTATCTTGCCGTCGGTGTCACGCCATATCTCTTCGGCGGTGGTGGCGTAGTGGGTGGCTGGGTTGGCGGGGTTCTCGAACTGCTGGAGGATGATGGAGCCCGGGGTGGCGTCGCGGAGTTCTTCTGCCTTGGCGATGGCGCCTTTCATGCCTGCCGTGCCTGGGGTGAGGACGACAGTGGCTCCGTATGCCTTGACGAGGTTGCGGCGCTCGATGCTCATGGTCTCGGGCATGGTGAGGATGAGCTTGTAGCCCTTGACGGCGCTGACGAAGGCGAGGCCTACGCCTGTGTTGCCGGAGGTGGGCTCGATGATGGTTGCGCCTGGCTGGATGACGCCGCGCTTCTCTGCGTCTTCAATCATGGCAAGGGCGATGCGGTCCTTGACTGAGCCTGCCGGGTTGAAGTACTCGAGCTTGGCGATGATGTTGGTCTGGAGCTGCTCCTTGGCGGAGTAGGCGTTGAGCTGGAGGAGTGGGGTGTTGCCCACGAGCTCTGTGAGTTGTCTTGCGATTTTAGCCATTGTCTTGTGAAGTTTTTTGTTGGTTTGTTGTTTTCTTGATGCAAAGGTAGTGATTATATATGTATGTGTAAAGCTTTTGGGCGAAAAAGGCAGGCAAAATACCATCTTCGTGGTACGTTGCCAACCTGATTCGTCACTTGTTTATGGGATTTGGTTGAATGCCTGGTCGAGGTCGGCGATGATGTCGTCGATGTGCTCCACACCGATGGAGAGTCGCACGGTGGATGGGGTGATGTGCTGCTCGTCGAGCTCTTCGGGCGAGAGCTGTGAGTGGGTGGTGGTGTAGGGGTGGATGACGAGCGACTTGACGTCGGCCACGTTGGCGAGGAGGGAGAATATCTGGAGGGAGTCAATGAACTTCCATGCGTCAGCCTCGGTGCCGTTGATCTCGAAAGTGAAGATGCTGCCGCCGCCGTTGGGGAAGTACTTCTGGTAGAGGTCATGGTCGGGGTGAGAGGGCAGGAGGGGATGGCTCACGCTCTTCACCTTGGGGTGCTGGGCAAGGTACTCGACCACTTTCTGCGCATTGTAGGAGTGGCGCTCGATGCGCAATGGGAGTGACTCGACGCCCTGAAGGAGAATCCATGCGTTGAAGGGCGAGATGGTGGCACCGGTGTCGCGCAGGATGACGGCGCGGATGCGGGTGACGAAGGCTGCGGGACCTGCCACGTCGGCGAAGACTGCTCCGTGATAGGATGGGTCGGGCTTGGCGATGGTGGGGTACTTGTCGGTATTGGCCTTCCAGTCGAACTTGCCGCCGTCAACGATGACGCCGCCGAGGGACGAACCGTGTCCGCCGATGAACTTGGTGGCTGAGTGCACCACGATGTCGGCTCCGTGGTCGAGCGGACGGAAGATGATGGGCGCGAAGGTGTTGTCAACGATGACGACGATGTTGTGCTTGTGTGCTATCTCGGCGATGGCGTCGAGGTTGGTCACGTCGCTGTTGGGGTTGCCGAACGTCTCCACATACACAGCCTTGGTGTTGGGACGGATGGCAGCCTCGAGCGCCTGGAGGTCGTTGACGTTGATGATGGTGTTGCTCACCCCCTGCGTGCTGAGCGTGTGGGTGATGAGGTTGTATGAACCGCCGTAGAGGTTGTCGGCAGCCACGATGTGGTCACCGTTTTGGGCGATGTTCTGGAGCGCATAGGTGATGGCTGCCGCACCCGAAGCGACGGCGAGTCCTGCCACACCGCCCTCGAGGGCTGCGACGCGCTCTTCGAAAACACTCTGGGTCGAGTTGGTCAGACGTCCGTAGATGTTGCCGGCATCGCGCAGGCCGAAACGGTCAGCAGCGTGCTGAGAGTTGTGGAACACGTAAGAAGTGGTCTGATAGATAGGAACGGCACGTGAATCGGTTGCGGGGTCTGCGGTCTCCTGACCAACGTGAAGTGCCAATGTCTCAATGTGAAGTTTCTTTGCCATAGTTGTATTTGTTTTTGGTTGTTAATAAATATGCCTTGTCTGTAAAATACGTTTGTTAATTGTACGCTTTGTTTGTAATACGTTTGTTAATTGTACGTATATTATACGTTTTGTTTGTGGATGGCGGAACGCTTTGTTCTGAAATCCGCTGCAAAGTTACGATGGATAGAAATCCTATCCAAGCAAAAAAGTAAACATAAGAAAATATTTCCTTGTGTAACATATCGCATAGAAATATTTTATTGCCAAATGTCCGGTCACAAGCTATTTAGTTGTCGCCCGTCACCCTTGATTTTCCTGTCGTCTTCCTTGATTTAGGGACAAATTCTTGCCATTATCAGAAGAAAGCCGTACTTTTGCAGACAATTATCATCGTCTGTCCTATTGCAGATTTCCCATTCACCTTATATTATATATATAATGAGAAAAAGAACGCTGTGGATGTTTGCCGCCATCCTCTTCCTTTGCGGCACTTTGGGCATAGAGGCTCAGACAAAGACCGGGCAAGTCAAGCCGAAAGCTGAAAAAAACGTCGGAAAGAAAGCCGAGAAGAAGACCGAGAAGAAGGACTCGCCTTATTTTGAAGTGTTCCAACTGCCCAATGCGTGCATTTATCTGCCTGCACCGCCCGACACGGCCAGCGTGCTCTTCGTGGATGACTTCCAGCAGTTCCTGTGGGGCAAGTCCATCCGCAACACGCCACGTGGCGAACGTGCCAGTTGGGAATCGCTCTATGGTGCCGACCGCTTGGCGACGGTGTACGGCGAGGCGATGGATATGACCATCAGCAAGGAGGCGACGCCAGCCATCTACCGTTTCATCAAGCGGACGGGTGAGACCGGCAACAAGGCCACCAGTCTGGCAAAGCGGCGCTACATGAGGGTGCGTCCCTTTGCCCGTCTGAACGAGCATGTGTCGAGTCGGTTCGACAACGAAAACGATTTGCGCCACAATGGTTCCTATCCATCCGGACACACGGGCTTCGGATGGGCTTCGGCACTGGCTATGGCTGAGATGGCTCCGGAATATCAGGACACCATCCTGCGCCGTGGTTTTGAGTACGGAGAGAGCCGAGTCATCGTCGGCGCACATTGGCAAAGCGATGTGGATGCTGGCCGGTTGGCAGCGTCGGCGGCTTTTGCACGGATGCATACTTCGCCGGAGTATCAGGAGGATTTGGAAGAGGCGCGTGAGGAATATCGCCGCATCAAAGGCATCAAGGGAAAGACGATTGAGGTTGGCTATCCCAAGGGAGAGCGGGTTTTGGATGCTCCCGTCGATTCGGCTTCCAACCGTTTCTATGGCGATGTGGCACACTATTGGCAGGCCAAGCAGGAACGTGGTACGGCTCGCGGCAAGCAGGCTGTGGCTGATGCAGCCTGCGAGGTGGCTGACTTCCTGAAATGTTACACTCCCTGCGTGGGAATGACGCTGGGTGAGACGGAAACGCCCGCCATTGCCGCTTTGGTGAAGAAGACTTTCGACGAACTCTGTAATACTGCCACGCAAGTGAAATCGACAGGATTCCGCACCCGTCCGTTCGCCAGGATGGGGGAGAGCTCTGCGATGCCTGAACTGAACGGGCACTACACCACATCGTCCAGTTTCCCGTCGGCGCATTCTATCTTAGGATGGGGCATTGCGATGACATTGGTCGAGGTGATGCCGAATTGCCAGAATGCCATCTTGGAACGTGGTTTTGAGTATGGACGTAGCCGCGTCATCTTAGGTTTCCATTTTGCCAGCGATGTGCAGGCGGGTCGCTTGGCTGCCGCCTACACCTTGATGCGTTTGCACAACGATGCCGAATTTCAGAAGCTGATGGCGGCAGCGAAGAAAGAGTATGACAAGGTGAAGACAAAGGCTGAGGTGCCCATGATGTATGTGTCGCCCAACTCTTCTGAGGGTTTCGTCAACCTGACCGATGCCGTGCCTGATGCCATCCTCGAAATCAGATATTATAGCACATACAATTTCGTCGGCACGCGCATTGATGGTTATGAAGAGCCTACTGCGCTGCTCACCCGTCGTGCTGCTGACAGCCTTCGTGCGGTAAGCGATGACCTTAAAGCGCAGGGCTACAGGTTGAAGATTTATGACGCTTATCGTCCTCAGTGCGCCGTTGATCACTTCGTGCGCTGGGCCGCTGACGTGAACGACACGATGATGAAGTCTTACTTCTATCCAGATCTTGACAAGAAGGTGCTCTTCCCGAACGGGTACATCAGTGAACGGAGTGGTCACACACGCGGTTCGACACTCGACCTCACGCTTTTCGACATGAAGACAGAGAAGGAACTTGACATGGGCGGCACGTTCGATTGGTTCGGTCCCGAGAGCCATCCCGACTTCTGCGGAAACCCTGAAAGCCTCGGCTTCAACGGCAACAACCACAAGAGCCCTGCTGGCCGTTCTATTACCTCCGAACAGTTCCATAACCGTATGGTGCTCCGCAGCGCCATGATGCGTCACGGATTCAAGCCCATCGGCACAGAGTGGTGGCATTTCACGCTTGCCAACGAGCCGTATCCCGACACCTACTTCACTTTCCCCGTCAAGCGGCTCAAGTAGAAGTCTTCTGATAATGGGTCAGGAAAAGATGGTTCCCTTTATTTCCGATAAAAGGTCTTATAAAAGAAAGCGCCCAACACTCATGCTGGTGTTGGGCGTTTCCTTTGCTGACAAGCGGCCATCACATCCTCGCCTTGCCGAACCGCAGTTCAATTTCCTCCCAATTGACGATGCTCCACAAAGCGGCAAGGTGGTCGGGGCGTCGGTTCTGATAGTCGAGATAGTAGGCATGCTCCCACACGTCGAAGGTGAGTAGGGGAGTGAGGCCCTTCTGCACGGGGTTGGCGGCGTTCGTCTCCTGCGTGATGAACAGCCCACCAGCCCTATCGGCCGATAGCCACACCCATCCGCTGCCGAAGAGCGTGGCACCCTTCTTCTGAAAATCCTCCTTGAAGGCATCGAACGAACCAAACGTCTTTGCGATGGCGTCCGCCAATGATCCTGTTGGCTCGCTCTTTGAGGGTTTCCCGCAGAATTGCCCGAAATACAGTTCGTGGTTCAGGATTTGACCCGCATTGTTCTGGATTCCCCCTGAAGATTTACAGACGATTTCCTCGAGCGAGGCCTCCTCCATGCCGCTTCCCTCCAGCAGTCCGTTCAGGTTATTCACGTACGCCGCCAGGTGCTTTCCGTGGTGGAACTCCAGCGTCCGTTTGCTAATCACCGGCTCCAGCGCGTCCATCTCATACGGCAGAGCCATCAAAGTAAAATTACCCATAATGCTTTCAGATTTAAAATGTTGGCCACAAATGTACACGAATCGCGTCAAATATGCAAGGAATCCGCCTATTTTCTGCAATATCAGCAACGAATTCCTATTCTTCACCGAAAAAATGGTCACCTTCGTGAACTAGCAGATCATTGTGAAGCTCATACTGCAAACCTCCGACGGTGATTTACACTTCTCAACCCTGTCTTAGCCTCAAGATATTGACCTATCAAATTAAGCCCCGGCAGTTCTGATGAATGGACGTCAGATTTGAAAATCCAACTTTTTTGTGAATTCGCAAGAAGTAGTCGCTAAGGTGACGACCTATCAGTCAGCAGTGACGACAATGCTATATCTGCAACTATTCTAGACAGCAATGTGACGCCTAATAGAAAATACCTGCTTAACCAAGTTGTGAACATTGCAGATACAGCAATTGTAAAATCTCTCCATGACCGATGTTGTCTCCAGCCTCGGTTTGAGAACCCCAACTATTTGAATCGTATCTTCATACAGCAATACGGCTATGCCTAGGGAAGTTGCCGACCTCACGGTTATTGGAAGCAACGGGCCAGCAGGCCTATTACCGCCATGTGGGCGGGATAGTAATAGTAGAAGA